>DATNQR010000076.1:0-4943 GCA_036703905.1 Thermosynechococcaceae cyanobacterium | reverse complement strand
CCCACAAACTCTAGCTGGTCGTAGTTGGCGGTGGCGGAGAAGGTGGGGTGCGTGAGAGCCAAATCCAGCAGCGTCCACTGGATTCCAGCAGGGTTAAGGAGTCCAAGCTTATGCAGAAAACTCTCTAGCTGTTTTTGGCGCTGGGGGTAGGCAAGCGTCATGCTGACATGGGGTAAAGAGAACTCGGTTCTGCTGATCGAGAAATTTCTCAGGCAAATTCTTCGATCAAATTGCAGCTTTGGTGATTTTAGCGCTATAGTGAACAAGCGCATCGCGGGGTAGAGCAGTCTGGTAGCTCGTCGGGCTCATAACCCGAAGGTCCATGGTTCAAATCCATGCCCCGCCACCAAATTAGGTTCACAAATGAATTCAATTTCGTAAGCCCTGTTAGAGAAATCTGGCAGGGCTTTACGTTTGTCTGCATTGTTCTCGCAGACGCTCCTTCGATCGGTAGAATAAGAGAGCTGCGAGTACGCGGATACTAACATGACGGAAAAACTGCAACGTCCACTCCTAGTGGGAGGACTGACTCTGACGATCGCCCTGTGGCTGCTAGAAAACCTCAGCCATGCCTTTGGTGAAATTGGACTGTATGCGTTACTGGCAGGCGCAATTGGGTTGGGAGTTGTATGGTTGCAGAAGCCTGCCGCCGTTGTCTCCCCAGTGCCGCAACGGGTCGATTCGACTTTGGTGAAGCGGGCACTGTCAGAAGCAGAAGCGCTGATTTCCCAGTTAGTTACTGAAGCAGATGACGCAGACGGAGCGGCGATCGTTCTGGAACCACAGGTTTCTCTGCTGCAATCCCAGGTGACACAGATTTCCTCTGAGATGCAGCGCCAGACGCTGCGAGTACTGCTCATGGGCGGTAAAGGTACAGGGAAAACCACGCTGATGCAGCAGCTACAAGCTTTGCCCTCCCTGAGCTTCAGCGAGGCTCCCAGTTTTTCAGGCAGGACTGAAGCAGGTTTCGTTGCTGATACCGTGGCTTTGCAGCAGGCGATCGCCGCCGACCTTGTTCTATTTCTGATTACCGCTGACCCCACTGCTTCCGAACTGAAAGCCCTAGAGCAAGTTGCCGCCCGTAAGCGAGTAGTGCTGGTGTTTAACAAGCAAGACCAGTACGCGCCTAGCGAGCAGCAAACCCTGCTGGCGCGAATGCAGGAGCAGGTACGGGGGCTGAAGATTCCGGTAGTGGCGATCGCAGCCCAGCCCAATCCACTCAGGGTGCGCCAGCACCAGCCCGATGGCTCGATCAAGGAATGGCTGGAGGCGCAAGCACCCAATGTGGTTGCTCTAACTCAGGAACTCAGCCAGCTTGTGCAGCAGGAGCGCCAACAACTGGTGTTGGCTAGCTCTTTGGCCTGTGCCCAAACCCTCAAGGCTCAGGTGAAAATGACGCTGAACGATCTGCGGCGCGATCGGGCTTTGCCAGTGGTGGAGCAGTTTCAGTGGATGTCAGCCGCAACGGCTTTTGCCAGTCCTCTACCCAGTGTGGATGTGATTGCTACAGCCGCCATCAATGCCCAAATGGTGATGGATTTGGGCAAAATCTATCGCCAACAGTTTTCTCTGTCTCAGGCTCAAAAGGTCGCTCTGACTCTGGGTGGCTTGATCCTGAAGTTGGGACTGGTGGAACTGTCTACCCGGACGATCGCGACGCTGCTGAAGACCAATGCCATGACTTATGTGGCTGGCGGCTGCGTCCAGGGGATCAGCGCTGCTTACCTGACCCGCGTGGCTGGTCTGAGCTTGATCGAGTACTTCCATAGCCAGGAACCCAATCTGAAGGAAGCAGAAGCACAGCCCTTGCCGATCGAGCGTCTGGGTCAGATTCTGCAAACTGTGTTTGAGCAAAATCGCCAAGCCGCTTTCCTTCAATCCTTTGTGAAGCAGACGATCGGTCGTCTGATGCCTGCCGCCTAAGCTACGTTCTGAAGCAGTAGGTACAGCAAGATCCCTGGTTTCTTTAGAGAAGCTGGGGATTTTGTTCTTTCACTACGAATTAGCAGAACGATCGCCACCACTGGATCACTAACTACTGGATCACTAACTACTGGATCATTGACCACTGTAAGCTGCGGCATAATAAAGAACCTGAACTTATGACCATGACCAGCCCTTCTCCTTCGTCTCCCCTTGCTCCCGACTGGCTGCGCTTGCAAAAAGCGCTGTCTGTGGAAGCCGATCGAGGGTTCAACGATCTAGAAGGCAAGCAGTACCGCTTCAGCGAATTCCTCAGTTTCACCCTGAACCAGCCGCCTGCCGAAATGCCAACTGAGGAGCAGCGTCGTTGGAAAGCTCTGGGCAACCAGTTCATTAGCTACTCGGAACTCGGCTTTGCCCAACGCCAGCACCTTGTGGCAGAAACCAGGCGGTTTCTGCACCAGACGCAACGATCATGGGAAAAAGTCGCTGCGGTGGCGCAGGAAGAGAATTCAAAATTAAAATCTGAGAACTCAAAATCCTCTACTTCCAAGCTGCCAAAGACTACACCGATCGCTGCTTCCGTCTCTCCTTCTGGCTCTCCTCCTGCGTTCCTCTCTCTCGACCAATCCCTCATCTACCTGCCAGGAGTAGGGCCGAAGAGTGCAGAGAAGCTGGCTAAATTGGGTTTGATCACCGTGCGAGATTTGCTGTTCTACTATCCACGTGACCATGTGGACTACGCGCGGCAGGTGAATATCCGTGACCTGAAGGAGGGCGAAACCGTGACGCTGGTGGCAACGGTGAAACGCTGCGAGTGCTTCACCAGTCCGCGCAACAACAAGCTGACGATCGTTGAATTGGTGGTGCAGGATCAGTCGGGGCAGTTGTCCCTGAGTCGGTTTATGGCGGGGAGTCGCTATGCCAATCGGGGCTGGCAGGAGCAGCAAAAGCGACAGTATCCGGCGGGCAGCACGATTGCGGCTTCGGGTCTGGTCAAGCGTACAAAATCCGGCAACGTGACTCTGGACAATCCCCAGATTGAGGTGTTGCAGCAGGCGGGGGATTCGATCGACTCCCTCAAAGTGGGGCGAATTGTGCCGATCTACCCGCTCACGGATGGAGTTCCGGCGGATCTGGTGCGGCGGGCAGTGATTGTGGCGTTGCCAGCCGTGTCCCAAATCCAGGAAGCTCTACCGGACAAGCTACGGTCGCAGTACAGCCTGACAGATATTCAAACGGCGATCGCCCACATCCACTTTCCGCCGGAGTCTGGAGCTTTGGATGCGGCCCGGCGGCGACTGGTGTTTGATGAGTTTTTCTATCTGCAATTGAGTTTGCTGAAGCGACGCAAAGCTCAGCAGCAGTCTCAAACCAGCGCGATTCTGGCTCCCACGGGGGAACTGATCGATCGTTTCCACGAAATTCTGCCCTTTAAGCTGACCAACGCCCAGCAGCGGGTCGTCAACGACATCCTGACCGATCTGCAAAAGCCGAGTCCGATGAACCGTTTGGTGCAGGGCGATGTCGGTTCTGGTAAAACCGTCGTGGCCGTAATCGCGGTGCTGGCGGCGATCCAGTCAGGCTATCAGGCGGCAATGATGGCTCCCACCGAGGTGCTGGCAGAGCAGCACTATCGCAAATTTGTCGAGTGGTTTACGCTGCTACACCTGCCCGTGGAGTTGCTGACGGGTTCGGTTAAGGCGGCCAAGCGGCGAGAAATTCACTCCCAACTGCAAAGCGGCGAACTGCCGTTGCTAGTCGGAACCCACGCGCTGATTCAAGATACGGTGAGCTTCAAGCGACTGGGATTGGTGGCGATCGACGAGCAGCATCGCTTTGGGGTGGGGCAACGGGCCAAACTCCAGCAAAAGGGCGAACATCCCCACGTTCTAACCATGACCGCCACCCCGATCCCACGCACTCTGGCCCTGACTTTGCACGGCGACTTGGATGTAAGCCAGATTGATGAGCTTCCTCCCGGCCGCAAACCGATCAAAACCACAATGCTGAGTGGGCGCGATCGGATGCAGGCTTATGAACTGATCAGGCGGGAAATTGCCCAGGGACGGCAGGTGTATGTGGTGCTGCCGTTGGTGGAGGAATCGGAAAAGCTGGATCTGAAGTCGGCGATCGACGAACACCAGCACTTGCAGGCGGAGGTCTTCCCAGAATTTAAGGTTGGCTTGCTGCACGGCCGCATGACTTCGGCGGAGAAGGACGAGTCGATCACTCGCTTCCGCGACAACGAAACCCAAGTTCTGGTTTCCACTACGGTTGTTGAAGTCGGTGTGGATGTCCCTAACGCCACTGTGATGCTGATCGAACACGCGGAACGGTTCGGCTTGTCTCAACTGCACCAGCTACGCGGTCGGGTGGGTCGCGGTGGCTCCCAATCCTTCTGCCTGCTGATGAGCAGTTCCAAAACCGACACCGCCATTCAACGCCTGAAGGTACTGGAGCAATCTCAGGATGGCTTCTTTATCGCAGAAATGGATATGCGCTTCCGCGGCCCCGGTGAGGTGTTGGGAATGCGGCAGTCCGGCTTGCCCGACTTTGCCCTAGCAAGTTTAGTTGAGGATCAGGAAGTTCTAGAACTGGCGCGAGATGCCGCCGAACGAACGATCGCCCAAGACGAAACGCTCGATCGATGGAAGTTCATGCAGCAAGAACTCGAATATCGCTACCAACGCTTGCTCGGCGGCGCAATCCTAACTTGAAGTAGAGGCTATTTTGGCGGCTTTAAGTTTGCTGTAGAGAGCAGGATCGATCGTTTCTAGAGGCTGGGGCATCGCATCAAACTCTGCTTCCTCGGCAGCTAAGAAAGCATCTACTTCTGTCTGATGAGCGAGATAAAAAGCGATCGCGCCATAAACTTGTTCAAGGATCAGCAACGGAAAGGACTGAACAATGCTTTCGGGGGATAACCCGTTGCGGAACGCATAGACGATCGAATTCAGGGAAATCCGAGTTCCCTCAATCCAGTAAGCCTCATTCCGATACTCAATGTAGGACTTAGC
>DATNQR010000075.1:0-1624 GCA_036703905.1 Thermosynechococcaceae cyanobacterium | reverse complement strand
TGAAGATCTCCAGCAGAACGGGGTCAGGTTGTGTAGAGTCAGAAGCCTCAGTACGCCAGGTGATTGAAACTTTGCAGCCCGGCAGCTTCACCTACGAGATGGACGATCGCACCCAGATTAGCGTCAGCGTCACCCTCGATCGCGCCAGCCGCAGCGCCACGATCGACTTCACAGGCACATCACCCCAGCAGCCCAACAATTTCAATGCTCCTGTGTCTGTCTGCAAGGCGGCCGTCCTCTACGTTTTCCGTAGCCTGGTGGATGATGATATTCCTCTGAATGCAGGCTGCTTAAAGCCTTTGAACATCGTGATTCCCGCAGGCTGTCTGCTGAATCCGCGCTATCCAGCCGCCGTGGTTGCTGGCAACGTGGAAACTTCGCAAGCCGTGACTGATGCGCTGTACGGAGCCCTGGGGACGATCGCGGCTTCCCAGGGAACCATGAACAACTTCACCTTTGGGAACGCTCAGTATCAGTACTACGAAACCATTTGCGGTGGCTCTGGAGCCGGGCCGACTTTTGCTGGAACCGATGCCGTGCAAACCCACATGACCAACTCGCGCCTCACCGATCCCGAAGTTCTAGAGTGGCGCTTCCCTGTGCTGCTAGAAAACTTCGCCATCCGTCCTCACAGTGGCGGCGCAGGGTTGCATTGCGGCGGCAATGGCGTGATTCGCCGAGTTCAGTTTCGAGAACCAATGACAGCAGCAATTCTTTCTGGACATCGCCGTGTGCCGACCTTTGGGCTACAGGGCGGACAATCAGGCACAATCGGACGCAACTGGATTGAGCGATCGGACGGGGCGATCGAACTTCTTCCCAGTCAAGCTGAAGTTGAAATGCAAACGGGGGATGTCTTTGTGATCGAAACTCCCGGTGGCGGCGGCTATGGCATACCACTAAAGCTGGGGAATGAAATACACCAATAGGTAGAGGAAGAAATCCTTGAATTCTCCGATTATCAAGTCATTGAGAAGCTCATCATCTTAATAAGCAGTTCGCACCGGGTAGCGAACTGCTTTTTATTTGGCTAGCTGTACTCTGTATTTACTGCACACTAAAAAATAGCCCCTTCTCGAATGAGAATTAGGGGCTATTCAGCAACCATCCATCGAGGTAGAGTGCGAACTACATCTTGCCGTTCTGTAGCACTTGTTGCAGGTGGTGACGAATCTCTTGAGTTTGCTCCAAATCAGATTGTTGCAGTTTGCGGAACAGGTCAGCGCAAGGATGAGAGCCGATCGATTCTGCGTCTTTGATGTAGGCTTCGTAAGCCTTCAGTGCTTCTGCTTTGTTTTGCAGAACCGTCAGCAGGTCGTACTCTAAATCACTAACAGCTTGATTTGCAGTAGCAGTTGTCATTTTGACAATCTCCAGCCTGAGTATTAAAAAGTGGATGTGTAGAACGATCGATCAATTTCGGTTCAAGAAGGCAAGCAGACTCTACAGTCCCGTTTCTGAATCGTGTTCAACTTCGCTAGGGTCAACACCCCAGCAACCAACTAGATCCCGGAACAAAGTGATTTGCTGCTCAAACTCCAGTTGCTTGATCTGCTCAAGCACACCATGAATGGAGTCAGGAGCCTCATAGCCAGCAGGAACCGGGATGATAGTTCCCTCATCC
>DATNQR010000074.1:0-7541 GCA_036703905.1 Thermosynechococcaceae cyanobacterium | reverse complement strand
GGTCTATATTTCAAACTCAAGGGCTTGTTCCATCTTGACTTGCTGACCTTGAAAAATTCTGAAACGCCTGCTCAATTTGGGCCTCTCTCCAGCCTTGTTCTCGCAATCTGCCAATAATCTGAGAATCACTAGAACCATAAGCGCGGCTATCTCGAATATAGCGAACTAAAGATTGCTGATCTCGTTCCAAGCGTGGTGTAGCTTGAACTGTGGCTGATACAGGGGATTGCTTCACTGCTTCAAAAATTCCCAGAACCAACCAGCCGATTGCCCAGAAGATTGGTAACCAGACCACTAAGGAAACTCCTAGCGTGCAAACGATCGAAATCAGAAGTAAACCAGCCGCTACCTCGATTCCTCCCAAAGTGATTACGAGTCCCAAAAAGGTGACCCCAGCACCGATCGCCATTCGGACAAGGTTTCTATGTGAAAAAATTCTTTCTAGCATGACTTTCTTGAAAATACACAGGAATTTATAGCTTGTTATCGATCGCGGTTTCCCAGTAGCGAATGAAGACAATAATCAGCGTGGCGTAGAAAGGGATGGCGATCGCAACTTCTACTGGAATATCTAGAAGTGGGATTTTGTGGCCTGTATATTCATGCAGCACGCTCTGTACATAAATACGATTGCCTTGGCGCAACATCCACACCTCAAGGGGCAGCATTAGGGCACTCGCGATCGATACAGCCACCAGAAGTCGCGCAGGTGTGGAGTAGTGCGAGAAGAATTTGCCAACGATCGCGGCTGCCGCACCAATCATGAGAATCCAGGCCCCGATCGTGAAAAAACTAATGTCGTGAAAAAGATATGACCAGGCAGGAAATTTCTCGTTTCTAGCCATCGGCTCAACCATCACTTCAAATAGAAAAACTGCCAGAAGCGCTAATAAAAAACTGCGAAACCATTTGCGCTTCTTAAGTGGAATTAGAGGCTGTTTGTCGATCTCGAAGCTCCAGTATTTGTAGAAACTGATCACTAAGCCCATGAATACGGGAATGTAATAGAGAGCTTCGATCGGTACGCTGAAAGCCTGAACTCCTGAGAGGGCCGCCAGAACTTCAGGCGCGTATCCCCGAATCCCAATGTTTACTACTAGAATTTCTAGAGGAAAGGCAAACAACGTCAGGACAAAAAGATAAAGCAGGAAACGTTTCCATTCTTTCCAGTGGGGCAACAGCTTATCGATCGCAGTCACCACAGCTAGGATTAAGCTAGTCCAGCCCAGGGTCAAAATCCATCTCACATCGCGGTACACATAGGCCCAAATCCCTAGGCGGTAGTTATGCCACATCGGGCCGGTGAATAACTCGAAAAGCAGTACACCAACTGCGATCGCTAAAAATCGCCAGCCAATTTTGTTTTTCAGCTTGGGTAGAAGCAGAAAGCAGGCGATCGTCACTGCGAGAACTACCAATTCAAACGCAACGATCGTGGGATTTGAAGCTTTAGCAAATGTGCAGGTTGCAATCAACCAGGAAAGAGAAGAGATAGACATCATTGATGACAGCATAAGCCTTGGATTATCCGAGGAAAACTAGCCTAGGAGCAATGGGTAACTTCGCCGCCTGAAATCACTTCTTTTTGGCGGAAGTCAGCGTCTTTAATCTTGCAACCGCCCCACTTTGCCTGACAAAATTCAGGCAAATTTGTCAAGTGTTCCCAAACCCTCCAGAGCGGTTCCTCGGTCACATTGCCAAACTTGGCATGGTTGAAATCGCAGGACATCATATCGCCGTAGGGAGAAATATAAAAATAGCTGGTTCCGCAGGAACAGCCTACGCTACGGTGGCTAGTTCCGTAAGCAAAAAAGATGACTCCTGGATAACTTGCGTTCTGATTGTAGGGCTTGGCAGCACGGATCATTTCCTCAACCCAATCCGAGCTGAAAACCAGATCTTGACGATTTTTATATCTCCCCGTCGGTAAAGCATCAAAGACTAGAACTTCGTGAACACCGATTTCTTTCGCTAATTCAACAATCCGATCGAGTTCCCCATCAGCGTAGGATTCTGGAGTGACTGTAGCAGAAAGTCCGATCGAGAAGCCTAGCTTTTTTGCCCGCTGAATGCCCTTGATGGCTTGTTGAAATAGTCCAGGCTTGCCTCTAAACTCGTCATGTCGCTGGGGATCAGCGGCATCAATGCTGATGTAGATACTGTCTAAACCTGCTTGCCTCAGCTCTTTAGCCCTTTCCTCTAAATGCCAGCCGTTCGTAAATAAGACGGTAGTGGAAAAATCTTTATCGACCGATCGAATTATCTCCGGCAAATCCTCCCGCATCAATGGTTCACCACCGACGAAGTTAATCATGGAAACGCCCAATTCTTGCGCTTCCTGAATCAGCTGTTGGGCTTGCGGAAGCGTTAGAACTGCCCGATCTGGCTCTTCAACCGCCGTAAAGAAACTACAGTGCTCACAGGTGGCATTGCAGACATCATTCACTGCAAAGCTCATCATATTGGGCAGATTTCTGTTCTGAACCGTGCGATAGAGCGATCGAGAAATGAAATTCGCAGCCGGCTTGCTGAACAGGGCGGGAGTGGAGAGTGAGTAGACCGGGCAGCCGTCTCGAAAGTGAATGATTTTATTGTGATTCAGATAAATTCTATAGAGGATTGAGGTGAAATCAACGCTGCAATCCAACGCCTTCGTTGCCAAAAACCATCTCAGCCTGAGAGCGTTGAACAAGTTGTTCATGTTCGTTACTAGCACTGACTAGCGCTTCTACGTTTGCGTCTGCTTCCTAGTAATTTGATCCCTTTCCGCCCAACCTGGTTGATTCTTAGGACTTTATTTAGAATTTCACTTCAACAGAGTCGTAATCTATACTTTTTAGAACTTCTATAAAGTTAAGTGTAGCTGTAGACAACTTGCTTAGGGCATAGGACGGGGTGTGAGGACAATACTCCTACATCCCGTCCTAGCCTTATAGGCTATGGCTACATCTAATTGTGTGGGCAGCAACTAAACTTCAACGATGGGTTGCTGCTGAATCGGAATGCTACGGCTTCGCATTGCTTGGGTAAATAAATCGGTTGTTAGAGCTTCCTCGATCGCCCACACTCCTGGTTTTTTCAGTTGACCAGACAGCAGCAATTCCACCACACTGCCTGTACCGTTACCTGCCGCGATCGCGGTGTTGTCATGCACCAAAGTTGAACAGGCTTTAGCTATCTTGCCGTCTTTTTGTCCTGTCACTTCTGATCGAATTGCTACACCAACTCCACTGAAACGATCGGTCACATCCGTCATAAAGTGACTGACTCGTGAAAGGAATTCAACAACAGGCTTCTGCTGCAAAAGCTGAGGGGGCCAGGTATGAGCAACCCACCAGGTTAGATAGTTATAGAAATCAGGAACAGTGCCGAACTTTGTCACTACACTTTTGACGGGAAAAGTGCTAGGCAGTGTGAACGTTTCGGGCATATCAAACCAGTAAACACCAGTGCGGCCGTAGGGAGCTGGAAATTCGATCGTCTCGCGATCGCTGTAGGGTTTAATAGTTTGCCATTCCCCTGCTTGCCACGCTTGAAAGGGATGCTGCAATCCAAGAAATGTGGTTCGCATCACGGTAATTCCTGCCCCGCCTGAACCTGCAACCACGTAGCTGAGGTGAACCTTTTCGGCTGTGTCCAACTGCTCAATGTTCTGACGAACCATGCTGTTGGAAATACCGGGAAAAATACCTGTGTTGACGATCGCCGTCACCCCTGCCTTCTGCGCCGATTCTCGTAGCGCGATCGCCTTGCGAGTAAAGGAAGGATGATCGCTGACATCCACATAATTCACGCCCTGAGCAATACAGGTTTTTAGAACTCGTGCATCGCGGTAGTGGAACGGGCCAGCGCAGTGAACTACCAGATTAGCGCGGGCAACTGCGGCTTCTAGCCCAGCCTGATCATTAAGATCAAGGACTAGAAATTCAACTGAATCTAAAGTAGATTTTTTAGTATTCTGAGTTCTGCCTGTGATTGTAATATCAGCTTGAGTATGTTGGGCAAGATCGGCGGCTACTTGACGACCAATCCGACCTCGACCGCCTAAAATTAAAACGCGATCGGTCATTGCTCTTAACAGATAGTGTGAATAAAGAATCTAAGCAGAAAACTTAAACAGGAATTTAAGTAGGAGAACGACCGAAAGCATCTTGAGAGATTCTAGAGGCGATCGTGTTCCCTGCCTCAATAGCTATTGAGTCCGAAACACCGAGCTGACTGTAGATTTGATTGACTCTCTTGCATCCTTGAATGCCTGGGCGATCGGCTGCTGGGTTTGTAGAAACACGCGGGCACAATTGCGCCCAGGCATTCCCGAAATTGAGCCACCGGGATGAGTTCCGGCTCCGGTTAGAAACAGTCCACCGATCGGGGTTTTATAGTTTGCCAACTCTGGCAGCGGCCGGAAAAACACCATCTGATCTAGCGTCATATCAATATGGTAGTAGTTGCCGTTGACTGTACCCAACCGCTCACCCAGTTCTGCCGGACTCTCCACACGACGACCAATCGTGGCGGACTTAACATTGGGCGCGTACTCCGCCAGCTTATCGACCACGCGATCAGCAACTTGGTTCTTTAGCTCGTCCGTCCAGCCCGTGCCGTGCTGCCCTGTCCCCTCCAGCCCATCAATTTTGTAGGGTGCGAAGAACTCAATCCAAACCGTGTGCATTCCTGGAGGAGCCATCGACGGATCACGCATGGTCGGCTGCACCACGTACAGAGACGGGTTAGCGTCGGGGATTTTGCCGATCGCGGGATCACTGTGGGCCACCTCAACGTGCTTCACCGAATCTGCGATCAGCACCGAGCCGATCAGATACTCGTCCCGGTGATTGTGATGCTCGAACCGGAGCGGTTGATTCATCGCTAGATCGACCTTCAGAATTGTCTCGTTGTTGTTGACAATCCGCCGTTCCAGCCGTTCGCGCAGATTGGGGTCAGCTGCATCTGCATCTATTGGGTCGACCAAGTGCTGGAACACGCGCTGGGCATCAATGTTGGAAATCACGCCCTTACTGGCTCGGTATTCCTCGCCACCCCGCACCCGTACCCCCGCTGCTCGTCCTTTGTCGTCGATCAAAATCTTCTCGACGTGGCGATCGGTGAAAACCTCACCCCCCAGACTTTTAATCAAATTGAGCAATGCCTGAACCAGTGCACCCGTGCCGCCTTTGGGTCGAGCCATGCCAGGATCGTGGCGCATAGCCATCATAATCGCGCCGATACCCAGCATTTTTTGGGAAGGCGGCGCACCCAGTTCGGCCGCCAGACGGGCGAGGGGAGCTTTAAGAAATTCCGAGTCGAACCATTCGTTGAGCAAATCTTCGGCGCTGGTCAACATAGTGCGGATAAAATCTAGGGTTTTATCTGTTGAGCCGATCACCGAAAACAAGTCGCGAATCTTAGCGATGTCGTAATTACCCGCAATATCTACCACCGACTTGGGCGGCGCATTAAACATTGGAATCATCGCACCGATCGCCCGTTGCCAATACTCAGTGAACTCCTGATACTTCCGCGCATCACGATCGCTGAACTGAGCAATTTCCTGGCAGGTTTTCTCAACTGATTGGTAGGCCAGGAAATATTTGCCATCGGGATGGGGACAGAACACAACTGGATCGCAAAACAGGTATTCTAGCCCGTGTTTCGTCAGTTCTAATTCTTCAACTACTGGGCCCAAGTGAATAAATTCATGATCGATCGCGCAGAGGTTGAACTTGAAGTCTGGCAATTCTGGAATGACGGCTTCGGTGGTGGCTGCGCCTCCCGGAACCGATCGCTTTTCCAACAGCGCCACTCGATATCCTGCCTTCAACAAGTACGCCGCGCACACCAAACCATTGTGCCCCGCTCCGATAATTACGACATCGTAATCCTGCATTCGTGTGGCTCCAACGTCTTTCTTCTGTGTAGATATTAAAAGTTATCTAGACTACTCAGCATCACTCAATGGAGAGAGGCAGCAATCACCCAATTGCCCTGCCTAGGCGAAAAGTTCAGTTCCCGCCTAGGGTTCAGGAGACGATCGTCCCCTCATCTCGTCCTTCTATTCTGGAGCAGATCGATCGATTCAGCGCTATTGTTAGTGTGCTGAAATATTATTGCGCTGAGATTATTCAGGAGTTTAGTCAAGGCGATTCCTTATACTCAACTTCTGACTGAAGTGATTGTCGTAAGGATATCTACATTCTACTCTGGTCAGCTTATCTATACAGTTGTACCTAATTCCGCTTCTGGCAGTTCGCTGTTCCTCGCATCGGTAAGCTCCATGATCAAGAGTGCTCTCAGAAATCTCTACGCCAGATAACTTCGCTGAACAAGCCGAAGCAAATGTAATTGGCTTGTATTAATTTGGCTTGTATCAATTTGTCTTGTACCAATTAGCTGGGTTCAATAAAACTGTAGATAACTGAGGGATGAAGGGGCAGTGTCCCAGCACTCTTTTACATTTGATTATTCCTACTTGTTTGAATTAGGACTAATTGAGTTAGAGGCAGATTGAACTCGATGAGCAACGACTGCGATCGCTGCTAATTTAGCATCGATTTACTCTTCTGGACTGAGCGGTATCTGGGTATACGTCAGCGATCGTGCCCGTGCAACTAGCATCGTTGCTATGATCTCAGCGAACCGTATCGAGTTCCCACCGAGTTTCTCTTATGGCCCAGCACAGTCGTCGGCAGTTTTTGTGGTTTAGTTCCGCTCTAGGCAGCAGCTTGTTGCTTAAAGCCTGCGCCAGCTCTACACCCCAAGCATCCTCTAGTCCCAACGTTTCCGCCAGTCCTGCGGCGAATGGTTCGGGATTGAAAGCGGCGATCGTCCTTCCCGGCGTAATTACAGACAAAGCCTGGAACCAAGCTGGCTATGAGGGCATGGGGGCGATCAAATCTAAGCTGAACGCAGAAGTTACCTACATCGAGAAAGTGGGGCAGGCAGATCAAGCCGAGGCCCTGTCGGATTTTGCTCGGCGCGGCTTTAACCTGGTCTACGCCCACGGTGGTCAATTCGATGCAGCGATCAAGCAAGTAGCTCCTCAGTTTCCCAAAACTTTCTTCATTGGCGTGAACGGTGCAGCCACTGGCAGCAATATTGCGGCCTTGCAGATCGACCACCTTCAGGCCAGCTATCTCTGTGGCATTGTGGGCGCAACTCTAAGCAAATCGGGCAAGCTGGCCTACCTGGCGGGGCAGGAATTTCAGGCAACCCAGGATGAACTGCGGGGCTTCATCTTAGGGGCGAAGTCGGTGAAGCCTGATGTGCAGGTGAGTTCTAGTTTTACGGGCGATTGGAACGATGTCGCTAGAGCCAAAGAAGCAACCCTAGCGCTGATCTCTGCTGGCGCAGATGTGATCTATCAATGGCTGGACAACGCCTCGCCGACGGTGCTGCAAACGGCGGCAGACAAGGGAGTTTACGCCTTTGGCAATACAGCAGACCAGCTCGAAGTTGCGCCGAAGGCAGTGCTGACCAGTGCAGTGAAGCGGATCGATCTGGCAATCGCCTACCTAGCTGACCTAGCCAGCAAAAATACTCTC
>DATNQR010000073.1:0-3700 GCA_036703905.1 Thermosynechococcaceae cyanobacterium | reverse complement strand
TACAGCCTCAAAATGCTACAGCCGATTGCGCCACACGCCGACCAGAGTGCCCTGCACATCAACTTGACTAGCGGATACGTCAATCACTGGATATTTTTCTTTATCTGGATTGCCAGGCTGCAAGGTAACTTTGTTGCCTTTGCGGTGGAAGTATTTCAGGGTTGTTTGTCCACTGACATGGGCAGCGACGATCGTGCCGTTCTTCAGGGCCTTCGGGTCAGAGGAGGGCTGCATAATGACCACGTCGCCATCGTCGATCAGCGCGTCTATCATGCTGTGTCCCCGAACTCGTAGAGCATAGAACTGAGGATTGAGCAGCAGATTTGAGAAGTCTAAATGCTCCACATCTTCAACATCCTGGAAGGTTTCCACCAGTCCACCTGCTGCGATCGCGCCCTTGATCGGCACACCAGGAACGTCTGATCTGACCAAGCGAATTGTCCGGGCCCGACCCTCTGTCCAATTGATGTAGCCTTTGGTGCGGAGGTGATCCAGACGGCTCTGAACGGGGGCAGGGGACTTCAGATTCATCGCCTTCATCATCTGGCGAATGGAAGGGGAATGCTGGTTCTGGCGGATGTAGCCCACGAGCCAATCATAAAGCTCCTGTTGGGCTTCGGTGAGGGTGTCCATAAGGGTAAGTGATGGTACAAGTTACTTAGAACACTTGTACCATCATTTTCTGTCCCTGTCCATCTTTTAAAGAAATTCTAAATTTGCTGCGATTTGCAGCTCTGGCTCCGACGGGTCTGCCCTAGCATCTCTACTGTTCTGCGATTGTTGTGCGATCGCCCAGATCCCACTCGAATCCTATTGATCATGCCACGTCTGCTGGGGAACAGGGGCAGAAACTACTCCTTTTGCCTCCAAGAAGGCAGCAACTCGCAGCGCCAATGCCTCATTGTAGGGCGCAGCAATTACCTGAACGCCGATCGGCAACTGTCCTGATCGCTGCACCGGAACTGCCACGATCGGCAATCCAATGAACGAGAGGGGCTGCGTGTAAACTCCCAAGTTCGGTCGCAGTGGCACTTCCACCCCGTCCAGCACCAGAGTTTTTTGGCCCAACAAGGGTGCAGGGCAGGGCGTGGCCGGAGCCAGAATTATATCTACCTGGGTAAATAGTTCCTGGACGCGATCGCGATACCACTGGCGAAACCGTTGCGCCTGCAAATACCAAGTAGCCGGGATCAGCGCTCCTGCCAGGAACCGATCGCGGGTGGCTGGATCGAAATCCTGAGCGCGGGTTCGCAGATCTTCCAGGTGCAAATTGCTGCCCTCGCTGGCGGTGATCAAAAATGCCGCAGCACGGGCGCGATGGGCTTCTGGAATTGACACTGTTGCCGTTGCGCCAAGGGCAGCCGCCACTTGCTCCACTGCTGCCAGCACCTCCGGCTCTGCGCCCTGCTGAAAGTAGTCTGCCGCGATCGCAATTCGCAAACCTTCAATGCCTTTGCCAAGCTGCGGTAGGCACAGTTCCGGTGGTCGATCAGTACAGATTGGATCGCTGGGATCAGCGCCTTGAAGTAGATCGAACAGTTGAGCTAGGTCGCGGGTCGATCGGGCAAAGGGGCCCAAATGATCCAAACTGCTGACGAATAGGTAAGCCCCGGCCCGGGAAAGCCGTCCGTAGGTGGGCTTCAGTCCAAAAATCCCGCAGAACGAGGCCGGAACCCGGATTGAGCCGTTGGTGTCGGAGCCGAGGGTGAAGGGAACCAATCCTCCCGCTACGGCTGCTGCCGAGCCACCAGAGGAGCCGCCAGCCACACGGCTGAGGTCGTGGGGATTGTGAGTGTCTCCGTAGTGGCTGTTCTCCGTGACGAACCCATAGGCGTATTCGTCCATGTTCAGTCCGCCCAGCAGCACTGCCCCAGACTGCTTCAGGCGAGTGATCAGCGTGGCATCCTGGAGCGCCGCCGGACGATCGGCATTGATCTTCGAGCCAGCCAGCGTTGTAATTCCGGCAATGTCGAACAGATCCTTAACCGCAAACGGTACGCCCGCTAGCACGCCGGGATCGTTGCCTTGGCTGATCGCTTGATCGACGGCATCGGCATCGGCGATCGCCTGCTCTGCCAGCACGGTTGTAAAGCAGTTCAGCGCCTTGTCTCCTGCCTCAATCCGCGCCAGTGCCTCTGTTACAACAGACTTGGCAGAAAATTCTTGGCCTCGAATGCCAGCAGCAATACTCGTTGCATCGGGATAAGCCATAGGTCGCTAGGTCGCTAAGGTTGAAAGGTGGGTGCAGCTTCGACTGTTTCGGGCAGGGGAAACTCCTGAACCAACTGAGCAATTTGCACAATGCGATCGAAGTTTTCCACCACTCCGGGCAAGTGCTCCGGCTGAATTGGTAGGTCAATCAACGCTGACGCTTGCTTGACAAATTCTGCGGGATCGATCGTCTTCATGCCCTCTCCTGAGTTGCGATATAAGCTCTCCAGCCACCAAACTGGGTGATTTCCTGTTGCCCTGCACACAGAATCGCTTCCCCCAGTACGCCCAGCACTTCCTCCCCATCTGACAGCCGCACCTTGCCAATGCAGAGACCGGGAGGCTCTAGCTGAAGCAGTGTGCTGATGCCGCTTGCGGGAACCGCCCACACTTCTACTGAAACCGCCACGCCGTCCTCAGCCACACGCTGCATGGCAGGATGGCGATCGGCAATTGACCAGATTCGGTAGGCTGGCTCAGTTCTCGCCTCACGGACAAACTCCGCTCCTACCTGCTGCATATTGCTGTTCAACTCCAATCCCCGCATCAAAGTCCCATTTACCGCCAAGTGGATCACAGTCATGCCAATTTCAGCGATCGCGCCATTCCAGAGTCAATCCCAGGATAATTTCCCTTGATTGAACCATAATTGCTGTATCAATCACAGCAGTCACGGGCCAAATATGTGTTATCTGCCTCTCTGACTGTAGGCACGCGGGATGGGCGACCAAGCTCACCGGAAGCAGATAACCTTGGCATCTCAACCAATCAGCTTGCAGCGTTCCGTCAAACTGCGGAGACATTGATTTACCTCGCAATGATCCGCATTATGGTCAGGCGGCTAGCATAAATCTTGACACCCTAAAACTTTTCAAACACCCTCTTAAGCGCTCGATCTCTAAAATCTCGATTGACTCACTGCTCTCAAATTTCTATAGAGCAAGCTTTTCAAGCTCTGTGGCTTCCGTTAAGTTAAATGCGATTAATGGATAGGCAGATCAGCTTGTTCACACCGTAAGGAATTCGTCTGCCATGGGTATAGCAGGGAAAGGGCGATCGTGTGGCAGCATCACTTCAAACGGTGACTCCACCGCCCAACGACCTCTTGAGTTAGGGTTTGACGAGCTTCTGAGGGTAGTGTTGCGGAGTTGAGCACTTGCAACGCGTCTGACCACAGTCCATTTTGAACAAACACCTCGATTTGCTTCTGGGTTAGCTCGATCGTGGTCGACCGGTTCAATTTTGCTTCTGCTTCTACCCGGTTCAACAGCTCTTGAATGGAGCGATTTTGTTGAGGAGACAACACTTGAATCGTGACGGGACGACTGACCACAACCATTCTTTGAGTTTCTGTATCCCGCTTCAGGAACCGGATTTGATAGCGCTGTCCTGGTTGCAAACTGGCGGGAATAGGTTGAACCACGTAGCGATCGACTGCAATATTCTGGCTCCAAACCATCTTTAAGGTATCAAGTTGAACCACTTCAAC
>DATNQR010000072.1:0-2061 GCA_036703905.1 Thermosynechococcaceae cyanobacterium | reverse complement strand
GGCAAACCTGAGCTTGGCAAACCTGAGCGGGGTAAACCTGAGCTTGGCAAACCTGAGCGAGGCAAGCCTGAACGGTGTAAACCTGAGCTTGGCAAACCTGAGCGAGGCAGTTGTTGTGTTTGCCCGGTTTGAAGCAGCCAGAGGAATTTCTGAGGAAAGTAAGCGAGATCTGATTCAACGAGGAGCAATTTTTGAAGATGCTCCAGGCGATCGCTCCGAAGTACCAACAGGTCGCTAAGAACCTTTCTGTCTGTCCTATGCTGCTGTCCTGCTGTAATACAGGACAAATAGAAACCAGGCTAGGAGAGAGTTTAGAGTTTCCTGTCCTATGCTTTGTCCTGCTGTCCTGTTGCTACGATCGCAGCTTACAAAAAAGTGCTTAGGGTATATCAGCCCTACTTTGTGCCATCTGTGAAAGAGTGAGATTTGATCTGGCGTAGCGATCGCACCCTTCCAGATGCGATCGCTTTTTATAAGCAGGTTCCCGCGTTGCCTCGCCACGCCCCCCGGTGTAGTGACGCTCCCCACCCCCCTAGCCCCCCGCGTGGGGGAACAAGAAGGGTAAGCAGCAAAGATTCCGGTAAGTGACCGCTACGCCCCACTTCCTACGGTCGTTCGGCTTCGCTGGCATGGTTGCCCACCTCCCTACGGTCGGTCGACCCGCTCGTGATGGTCTGCCTACTGGTCGCCTTGGCTCCCCAACCCGAACCCCACCGAGAGGTTATCTGTGGCATTTCCCCCGCGCCTACCGAACGCGCCGGGGTTGGGCAGAGTGTCGCCGCGAAACGCCGCGAATCGGCAACCTTGACAAGCAGCTAGAGTCAATCGCTATCTCCCCCAGAACACCGAGATTTAGTTCTGCACCGCAATTTGCACCGCTGATGGCAGCACCTCCCAGCGCCAAGACTGGCAAGACTCAGAGCCTAAGATTTTGGCCTTCTACCTGGATGGCGACCAGCTTGCCCTGAACGATGAAGGCTATGCAGTATTTGAAGTCAGCGATCGTCCTGGTCGAGGGGCGGGAGCCAGCAGCTTCAAGCCGGCCCAAGGGCAACCTGTGGGCTATTGCAGAGGACTTAGCCAGTACTATCACTGCTGTGTCTAACCGTCCTTTAGAAAATGCTCGTTTTCCTTGTTCAAGTGTTGCGATCGCTGGAGGTTCTGAAATGAGCCAGGGGCAGGGGTAAAGGAGCCGCCTCAGTTTTCAATGCTTAAAGCTGGCGACAAACCCAATTTCTACTGACCTGACGAAAATCGTTGCAGCAACTCTTCCCGCGATGACTGTAACAGCAGACCCATACACTCTTCGTTAGGCAAAGCCAGTAGCGCCGGGATGATGGCTTGCATCTCCGCATCCCCTGCACCAAACCGAAGCTTAACAATGTTGGCGATCGTGGTTTGAATCCCTCGCTGAACTCCTCGTCGTTCAGTCTGCTGCTCCCATTCCTGGTACGCCTGAGACAGTGCCATTAGAATTCGCCTCTCTTCACTATCCACCTGCTCCATCACATCCATACTAATGCGCCACGAGACCAGCAAGCTTAAGGCACTGCTGCGCTTTGGGTCACTTTCTGGTAGCAAGAGCAACTCCTCGATCGCATCCGCTTGAGTGCGTCCCGTGCCCAGCAATCTCAACCAGAGCGTCTCAGGTATAACAGGCAGTTCAGCAATCGCCACGATCGCAGCGCGGAGCCGAGGCGCAAGAAAGTAGAACCCCTCTCCCCAGGCTTCATCAACCTGACCTCGGAAATCTTCAATCAGCCGATCAGAGACGGAAGCCGCTAGAATCCACAGCCGGGGTAAATCAGCACTAGAGAGCGATCGCTGCTCACGTTCTGCGGCTCGATAGGAGTCTGCATGAACCAGAAATAGCTTCAGCAGACAGTTATACCGATTCTTGAGGATAGAGCTACAGATGAGGTAGCATCAAATCGTCGAACTCAAGCACACCCAATGGCTGGCGTATACAAACTAGACATCACCGAAAGCGCCACAGACCTCAAGCATCTCCTGGCAACGCAGAAGACTGCCACCGACAAAGAACGGATTCAACTGCTGTAC
>DATNQR010000071.1:0-4131 GCA_036703905.1 Thermosynechococcaceae cyanobacterium | reverse complement strand
CTAACTGCTGTTTTGCCTGCTGCTGTTCTTCTAGAGAGCAACTCAGATGCACCCAGCACCCGTCGTACCCTGGCGTGTTCCAAACCAAACCGCCTTCTTCGTGGCAGATGC
Organism: Thermosynechococcaceae cyanobacterium; assembly: GCA_036703905.1. GTDB lineage: Bacteria > Cyanobacteriota > Cyanobacteriia > Leptolyngbyales > Leptolyngbyaceae > DATNQR01. The sequence goes on along the minus strand of DATNQR010000071.1, from coordinate 4,020 downwards.
AGCAAGTATCAGGATGAGATTGATAAGTTGTTGATGGCATGGGTGAGCAACTCTCTGAAGTGAACATCAGGGGGGACTACTGGCGCTGCTGGCAAACTGGGCAAAATCGAGGCGCATTTTTCTGGCTTTTCAACTGGCGTTCTAAAGTGCGATCGCCTTCCCAAACTTTGGCAACTTCAAACCCAATCCCGCGTTCTAGGGCTACCTCACACAGGCGGGAACCTTTTCCGTCCCGGTGTTGCTGCAATCGCTTTTTCAAGTTTTTGGTGTAGCTGAGATAGTGGCGGGTGGTGTGCGCCGGACTAATTGGCTTGCTGAAATGGAGAAGGTACACGCTACTCATCACTGCCTTTGTTACCTCATGTTTAGATTGTAGCATATTTGTAGATTAAATCGACAGACGTATTGACAATTTCATAAGATTTTGGCACTATGGAGGATAGAAAGACAGGAAAACCCCATGATTTCTGCATCCGTTCACGCCACTCAAATCACTTCTGTTGGAGCCACAGTCGCCAAGCTGCATGAGATTGAACGTGAGCTGAACGCTCGCTTTCTGGAGCGATCCGAGGTGATCCGAGGCTTGCTGTTGGCAGTCCTGACTCGCCAACACGCGCTTATCTTTGGTAAGCACGGGGCAGCCAAAACCGATCTGGTTCAAGCCCTGGCGGATGCCTTCGTCGGGGGAGGACTATTCCGCCTTCAGGTGGGCAAAGACACCACTTCCGATCACATCTTCGGGCCGATCAAGATTTCGGCGCTCCAGCGAGACGAGCAGCGCCGAGCATTTGAAAACTTCCTGCCTGGGAGTCCATTCGTGTTCCTGGATGAGATCGACAAAACAAACTCGATCATCCAAACGAGTCTTTACACGCCAATGGAAGAACGCCTGTTTACCGACAATGGGCAGGTGCAGCGAATTCCGCTCATCAGCCTATTTGGTGCAGCCAACCGCATTGAGTCTCTGCAAACGCCGGAACTTGCACCCCTCTTCGATCGCTTCCTGGTGCGGTTAGAAGTGAACTGGATCGAGAACGATGGGAACTTTTTAGAGTTTCTCAGACGGGTGAGTGAACATGATCACCCAGGGATTTCTACATCGCTCAACCTGCTAGAACTTCAACTGCTGCAACAGGCAGTACAACAAATTAAGGTTCCTCCCGCCACGTTAGAATCCCTGACCAAGCTGAAAAAGCTCTTGGCTCAGGAAGGCATTTTTGCCTCTACGCGGCGGTGGAGCTACCTTGTCCACTTGGTTAAAGCCAGCGCCCTCCTTGCTGGAGATGGGGCAGTTTGGGAAGAGCATTTTGCTCCGCTCAAACTGGCACTGTGGACAGACAAAAAGCAGATTCCAGTCATCGATCGTGTCCTAAAAGAATTTGAGGTAGGGCAAACCCAGCAGGTACAGGATGCCCTCAAGACGGCAAAGAGAATTACCGAAGCAGTCTTGAAGTTCACAAATCCCCAGCAGGTTCTAGGGCAATCCACCCTAGCCCATCAGGATCTTCAACAACTGCACCAAGAGCTTACAGCGCTACTGTCCTCAGCTTCCATTAATAAGCAGCGTCAAGTAGAGCTAAACAAGGCGCTGCAAACGCTCACCATCCAGAGCGATCGCATCGTCGCCCACCGAAAACAAATTTGCAACCTTTAGGAGTCGTGATGCTACGCCTACAAACCATTGACACCCAATGGACTTCTCAGGTTTCTTCCCTGTGCTACAGCGTTTCCCAGTGGGATCGAGACGCTTGGCTAAACTACCTGGCTGCTTTCCCTCCAGTTCAGGACACTGTGAACCGGGGTGAGAAGCGGATTGCAGGCTGGGGACTGTTTGTGGAAGAGATTTTCCATCGCCTCTACACCTTGCCCACACCGATCCCCTATGACCAATTGCGCCCGGAAGTCCTCTGGGCCCACGAGTTGCATCAGCACTTGCACCAACACACAGATTTCTCTGAGATGCAATTGACCTGTCGCCAGAACCAACAGGCGGCCGGACATGGGGCTTACCGCCTCGCAGAACTGGCCTTAGAACAACTGCCCAAGCCGCCTAAAGGGTTTATTGTCCCAGCACGCTAGTCAAAACTACCCACTTTAGGATACTGTTGGCGAAATATTGGTTAACAGAGCTGAGAACTCACTTTGCCCTCAGTGAGTATTGAGAGAGAAGCACTGAATCAGAGGTTTGTAGCATGTTGCACCCCTCTCAATCTATCTCGGCTATTCCTGAACAAACCGCTCAAGTTGCTCAGGCTGCTTTCCCTCAAGGTAATATTTATCTCCAGATACGAGATGAGTTAGGTAGCCTATATGACGACCAACTCTTCGCCCCTCTCTATGGCAACCGTGGACAACCCGCAGCACCCCCGTGGCGGCTTGCTCTAGTCAGCATCATGCAATTTATGGAGAATCTTTCGGATCGGCAAGCTGCAGCAGCAGTCCGCTCCCGGATTGATTGGAAGTATGCGCTATCGTTGGAACTGACAGATAGTGGGTTTGACTTTTCAGTGTTGAGTGAGTTTCGCAGCCGACTGATTGCAGGCGGACAGGAAGCTCAATTGCTCAATCACCTCTTGGAGCAGTGCCAAAGCCGAGGATGGCTGAAAGCTAAAGGGAAGCAACGGACAGATTCGACTCATGTAGTCGCAGCGGCTCGAACGCTCAACCGGTGTGAGTGTGTCGGTGAAACGTTGCGTCATGCCTTGAATATATTGGCAACAGTGGCATCTGAGTGGTTGGAACCCAGGATTGAGCCAGAGTGGTTCGCGCGCTATGGCGTGCGAGTCGAATCATCACGGCTGCCCCAAAAAGGAGAGGAACAGAGGCAATGGCTTCTGCAAGTCGGGATCGATGGACATGTCCTGCTGGCGCATCTCTATGAAGAAAATACACCGCAATGGTTGCGGCAGATTCCGGTCATTGAAAGTTTACGACAGGTCTGGGTGCAACACTATTACATCGAAGCCCATCAAGTGGTTGTTCGGCAAGCAGAGCAAATGCCGCCCAACCACCAACAGATTGAATCTCCTTATGACCTGGAAGCCCGCAATCGCACTAAACGTAGCTTCAATTGGACTGGCTACTGCGTTCACTTGAGCGAAACGTGTGAGGATGATTTACCTAATTTGATCACAAATGTTGAAACAACTCTATCCACCGTTGTTGATGTAGAGATGACTGCTTCAATTCATCGCCATTTAGCAGCGAAGGCACTGCTTCCAAGTGAACATTTCCTAGATGCAGGCTATATCAATTCAGACCATCTGGTGACTCTAGAGATGAATTCTCAGGTGAACGTCATCGCTCCAGTTCCTGCGGATAACAGTTGGCAAGCTCAAGCTGACTCTGGATTTGACTTGACGCATTTCACGATTGACTGGCAGCAGCAACAGGTTCAGTGCCCTCAAGGTCAACTCAGTCAGCGCTGGTCTGAAACGGTCGATGCTCGCAAGCAAGCCGTGATCCATGTCCAGTTCAGTCGGCAGCAGTGTGCTGCCTGTCCGTGTCAGTCTTTATGTACGAGATCGACCGCATCGGGCTATGGACGAACGTTAAAACTGCTGCCTCAGCTCCAACATCAAGCGCTTCAAGCGGCTCGTCTTTATCAAACTACAGCTGAATTTCGACAACGTTATGCTCGTCGAGCAGGAGTTGAAGGCACGCTATCCCAAGGGACACGGAGCTTTGGGCTTCGCCGATCTCGCTACACGGGGCTAGCCAAAACCCATTTGCAGCATGTGTTCACGGCTATTGCTATGAACTTGGCTCGGCTGATGAATTGGTGGCAGGAGATCCCCAAAGCTCAAACCCGAACCTCTCGTTTCGCCGCACTCGATCCCAAGGCTCAAACTTGTTAAGCAATATTTCGCCAACAGTATCCTAAAGTGGGTAGTTTTGACTAGCGTGCTGGGACAATAAACTCAACGTCTTTCAAAATCAGCGATCCTGTCGTGATGTTGATACCACCAGTGTTACCGATGCTAGTTTGTCTCACCTCATTGAATACAGTACTGCGCTCCA
>DATNQR010000070.1:0-12485 GCA_036703905.1 Thermosynechococcaceae cyanobacterium | reverse complement strand
GTTGCAGTTCGATCGCCTGCCGATACCCCAGCACCGCTGCCTCTAGGTCGCCCTGTCGCAGCAGTTGGGTTGCTTGATGGCTCAGGGCGATCGCAGCTTCAGCATTTTGAGTAGCATTTCGCGCTGCTTCACTAGAAACTGCTTCATTAGAAAAAAGAGGAACTTTAGAGAAAAGAGGAACTTCAACCCTAGTCCGAGTTCCCTCCTTTTTAAGGGGGGCCAGGGGGGATCGCGGAAGGGATGCTAGGAGGAAACCTAGTGTATTGTGCTCAGAGTCCAAATCGGTGTGAGTTATGAGCCTTTCCATCTCCAGCTGCAAAGCTTCCCGCACTCGTCCAAACACCTCCGCCCAGTTCCCCACCTCGGACTGCCGGAACAACCGCATCGTGGGATACCAGGGCGTATCGGGACGATCGCGCATCCAGCGCCAATCAGCAGCAGTGGGCAGCAGCGTCCAGACAGGTTTGCCCAGCGCTCCCGCTAGGTGAGCCACGGCCGTATCCACGCTAATGATCAAATCCAACTGCTCGATCGCTGCCGCCGTGTCTGCAAAATCTCGGATCTGGTCATTTAGATCTTGGAGGCGGTCACGTTCGGTCAATTTGGCCCGCTCTGCTTCAGGGCAATCTTTCTGCAAGCTGTAGAGGGCAACTTCAGGAATCTCCAGCAAGCTCAGGAACAGCAAGAGATCGCACGATCGCCGGACGGAAGTTGAGTTAGCAGGATTGGTTGACCAGACAAAGCCAATTTTCAGATTGGTTCCGGGGAACTTTTTTAGCTGGATTTGCGCTTCTGGTGGGGCAGAGAGGTAGGGCTGAGCAGGGATCGTCGCCAGGGTGGTTCCCAGCAGCAGGGGCAAATCCAGCAAGGGCGCGTGGACGTGGGTTTCCACATCGACCCGATCGCGATCGATGCAGCGAGTCACACCAGGAACGGTTTGCAACAGCCGTAGCAGGGCCCGTTGGCAAGCCACCACTACCTGCCCGCCTTTCTGGACCACGAGGGGAGCGTAGCGGACAAACTGGATCGTGTCGCCAAAGCCCTGCTCCGCCGTCAGCAGAATCACATGATTGTGCAGTTCCGCGCCATTCCAAAGGGATTCGATGTAGCGCAGATTGGGGCACTGATTGGTCTGCCAGCGCCAGTGGTATTCCGCAAAGCCGCGCTGAAAATCCCCCGCCGTCAGCAGCATCATGCCCAGGTTCAGGTGGGTGTCGGCGTGGTTGGGTTGGGTCTGGAGCGCCTGCTCGAACTGAACGATCGCTCCTGCAATGTCGCCATAATCCGCCAGTACGCCGCCGTAGGCGTTGTGAACGTGGAGATTCTGGGGTTCGATCTCCAGAGCTTGTTCACAAACGGCGATCGCTTCCTCAAATTTGCCCCGCTCCTTCAGCGCTGTGGCCAGATTTCCGTAGGCGTTGGCATAGGTCGGTTCCAGAATGATCGCTTGGCGATATTCAGCGATCGCCCCTTCAAGATCGCCCTGGGCTTGCAGCGCTACCCCCAAATTGTCGTGGGGATTGGCTTGCTGGGGCTTTAGGTCGATCGCCTGCCGATAGTGGACGATTGCCTCCTTCAGGCGGCCAAGTTCCTTCAGCGCTGTGCCCAAATTGTCGTGGGCGTTGGAGACGTGGGGGTCAATGTCCAGCGCTCGTTCGTAGTGGGCGATTGCATCTGCGGTCTTGCCAGTCTGGGCTAAGGCTACGCCAAAGTTGTTGTGGGCGTTGGCGTGGTCAGGATTGAGCAATACCGCCTGCTGGTAGTGGACGATCGCCTCCTGCTGACGCTTCAACTGGCACAGTGTCACCCCCAGATTGTTGTGGGCGTTGGCATAGTTCGGGCGCAGAGCGATCGCTTCTTTATAGTGCTGCACTGCCGCTTCTAGCTGCCGATCTTGGTAGAACACCACGCCCAAATTGTAGTGAGCATCCGGGTCTTGGGGCGAGAGGGCGAGGGCTTGCTGATGGTGGGCGATCGCGTCCTTAACCCGTCCCTGCTGGCACAGAAGCGATCCCAAGTTGCTATGAGTTTCAGACGAATTTGGGTGCAGCGACAGGATTTGCTCGTAGTGAGCGATCGCTGCTTCCGGTCGGCCGGTGCGCTCGGCGATCGCCGCCAGCCAGGACAGCGCCGAGATGCTTTGGGGCTTCTGCTGAAGCACCTGAAGATAGAGCGCTTCTGCTTCACCCAGGTTGCCTGCTTGGTAATGGCTGTGGGCGGACTGCAAGATTGCGTCTAGCTTGGACTTGTCTAGCTCAAATCGGTTTAGCTTGGACATAGCTGCTGTGCTGGAATCTACCCTCGATCGTGCTACAAACTGGGAAAAAACAGACGGAAATAAGCGGCTAAAATTGCCTCGCCCCACAAAGTCGTGAGCAGGGCACTCAGGGCTAGAAATGGACCAAAGACCAAAGTTTGTCGCCACTCGCGCCTGCCCACGGCGATCGCGCCCACCCCGACGACAACCCCGAACACACAGGCCATAAACCCCGCCAGCAGCAGCAACTTCCAGCCCAGCCACGCCCCCATCATTGCTGCCAGCTTCGAGTCGCCAGCACCCATAGCCGTTTGCCCGAACACCAGCGACCCCCCGAAGCCAATGGTGTCCACCAGCCAGATTCCCACTACCGCGCCGATCGCCCCCACCATAAACTGCACGATCGCTCCCGCCAGCGTCCCCGTCTGCACCCAGCCCAGCCCAGCCTGGAATCCCAGACCCAGCACTAAACCTGATTGCGTCAAAGGATTGGGCAGCGTCATGGTGTCCAGATCAATCAACGCTAGCGCCAGCAGCCAGCTAACAAAGGCCCAGTAGCCGATCGCCTGCCAGGAAAAACCGAAGCTCCAGAACACCACAAGGAACAGAAAGCCTGTTGCCGCCTCCACCAACGGATATCGAGGCGAGATAGAAGTGCGGCAGTGGGCACACCGACCGCGCAGCAGCAGCCACCCCAGCACGGGCACATTTTCCCGCTTGCGGAGCCGATGCAGACAAACGGGACAGCGCGACGGTGGGTGCAGCAGCGACATCTCCGCAGGCAGACGGTACACTACCACGTTCAGAAAACTGCCGATCGCCGCTCCCAGCAGAAACACGATCGCTCCAGCCACTAGCTCAAATAAGTAGGCAACCACAATGAAATACACCCCGTGTAGTTCCCCCTCTTAAAAGGACACTTTATTAAAAGGATGCCTGAGAAGTTCCACCGTTTGTAGCAAAGTGTGAAGGATCTCCTTAAATTTTTTCCTTTTCTCCTGGACTCGGATCGGAGAGCACAAAGGCGAAGCTCAGGGTGACGCGAGTACATAAATACCTAGGCATAGGTGTAGATAGACAGCTCAGGCATTGAGTTTTAAGGGGATGTGGAGCTTTGCGCCCAGCCAGGGGTTTTACACCCCTGAACCCTGTCCTAACCTACAAGACTATGGCTATAAAAGTGCAAAGCGCAGCCTAAGTTGAGGCTCGAATGTAAACCTGCGTTTCGACAAATTGCGAAGTTATCTAAAGAGGCTTTAAAGTGATATAAGAATCAATACTTGAGTTTTACTTTTCTCAACTTCCTCAAAGCGCTTGGATAATCAGCTTGTTACTAAACAAAACTCGTTGCAGCAGATTGTCCTCTCTATCCTGGCGATCGCGATCGTGCTGGTTGGAGTGGTTTCTGGGGTCTATCAGCTTCGTACCGCCGATCCCTACGTGCAGAAGGTGCTGAAGCTCCAGGGTGATTTGATTCAGGGGCACGCTATTTTCCAGATGAATTGCGCGGGCTGTCATGGCATTGAGGCTCATGGACGGGTGGGGCCGAGTCTGCGGCGGGTTTCCGAGCATAAGTCTAGAGTGAGCTTGATTCAGCAGGTAATAAGCGGTCAAACGCCCCCTATGCCTCAGTTTCAGCCCTCTTCCCAGGAAATGGCCGATCTTCTGAGCTATCTGGAGAGTCTTTAAGCAACGTTGAGATTTCAGCAACAAATCTCAACTTTCTGCGTCGAGACTCTTGTGACCTAACCCTGCTTAAAGATCCGGAACCATTCTTGGAAAGATTGGAGTACTTCAGGTAAAGTATTTCGGATGACGGCAGTCTGCCACGATCGCTATCCGCCTTCAGCTCAGTCCTTCCAATCAACTTAGTAACGAGCCTCAACCAGAGCCTATGTCGCCAGTACAAGACACGCCAGACGATAAATCTCCTCAAAAGATCGCAGAGAATCCGTGGAAGGAAGGCCTGAAGACGATCGTTCTGAGTGCGTTTCTGGCCTTTGGCATCCGTACTTTCGTCGCTGAAGCTCGCTACATTCCCTCTGGCTCTATGCAGCCAACTCTGGAGATCGACGATCGGCTAATCATAGACAAGCTGGGCTATCGCTTCAAATCTCCTCAGCGTGGCGATATTGTGGTCTTCTCGCCCACCCAAAAACTAGAGGAACTGAAATACCAGGATGCTTTTATTAAGCGTGTGATTGGGTTGCCGGGAGAAAAGGTGGAAGTGAAGAACCGTCGGGTCTACATCAATGACCAGCCTTTGAGCGAGAATTACACCAAAGAAGCTCCTCAGTACGACTATGGGCCGCAGGTGGTTCCCCAAGATCAGTACTTGGTGCTGGGCGACAACCGCAACAACAGCTACGATAGCCACTACTGGGGCTTTGTGCCACGGGAGAAAATCATCGGGCGGGCAGTGGTGCGCTTCTGGCCGATGGAGCGAGTAGGCGAAATTGCGCCAGAACCGACCTACCAGAAGTAGTGACAACAAGTAGAAATTTCTCCTTTAATATAAAAAATTAAGATTCGCGCATTCCTACAGGCTGGGGATCTGGTGTATTTAGTTATAGCTGTCGACAGACAACCTATGAGGCTATGGCTATAAGAGCTGCTTTATTGCACAAAGCTCGATCGCCCCTGTTGAGTGCGCTGCAACTGGGACTCGATCGTCGACCAGTCCTCTTGATCGATCTGAGCGATCGTCTGATCAATAACTTCTCGGTAGGAGTGGAGCGATCGTAACAAAGCTGCCTTGTTGTAATGCGCCATCATCCGTCCTAATTCTGGATTGCCGCCCCCTACCCGACTCGTATCTCGGAAGCCAGAACTCGCCAACTCCATCGCCAACTCCAGCACGGTGAGGTCAGGTTCGCTCAGGCAAGCTGCAATCAGACTGGCGCTGCTGAATACAGGCAAATGAGAAATCCAGGCAACCGCGCGATCGTGGGCCTCTGGAGTGCATTGATAGATGCGAACCCGTAAGGGACGCACTAGGGCTTCGATCGTCTGTATCGCTGCGACGGGCGTAGCTGCGGTAGGAGTCAGCACATAGGCTGCATCGGCAAATAGCCCCAATTGAGCCGCTTCGATGCCGCTTTCTGCTGTGCCTGCCATTGGGTGTCCACCGACGAAGTTGGGCCATAGGGGCGCGATCGTCTCCATCACCCACCCCTTCACCGAGCCAACATCGGTCAGCACGGTGTTCTCAGATAGCTCTGGGAGCAACGCCATTACGGTTGCTTTCATGGCCGCAAGCGGAGTACAAATGAAGACCGCATCGGTTTGTTGCATCAGGGTTAAGCTCACACTGGCATCGTCTACTACGCCGCGTTCTAGCGCCCGATCGCAGGTTTCCGGCTTGCGACTGACTCCTAAAACGTGATGTCCGTGTGATCGTAAATCTAACCCCAGAGAGCCACCGATCAATCCCAATCCCACAATTCCAATCTCCATGCTGACTCGCCAAACGAAAGGCTGAAGCTAATTCTGCTGCAACTTTGGGCATATTAGAAATACCTTAAAGAGGTAGCTGAACGTCGGTCAAAGCAGTTAGCTTTTTCAGACGGCTTCAATCTGATGGTTGTGGCGAGCAAGGGTGTATTTGCACAGGGAAATCTGATGAATGCCGAAGAAATTCTGAAACGCTATGCCGAGGGCGATCGAGATTTCACGAAAGCAATTTTGCTGGAAGCCAACCTGAGCGGGGCGAACTTAAGCCGAGCGAACCTCAGCGAGGCGAACCTGAGCGTTGCCAACCTGAGCGGTGGCAACCTGAGCGAAGCCAATCTCACCAAAGCCAAGCTCAACGTCACTAAGCTCAGTGGCGCAAATCTGCATAAAGCCAACCTCACCGAAGCTAATCTCAACGTTGCTAACCTGACTCTGGCAGACCTGAGCGAAGCGGAGATGGCTCAGACTTCTCTAATTCGAGCTGAGATGGCCCGGGCCGACTTGAGCGGCGCAAACTTGAGCCGAGCCAACCTGAGCGGCGCAGATATCCGAGACGCAAAACTGCGAAACTGTGTGCTGTCCTACGCCAACCTCAGCCGCGTTGACTTGAAGTGGGCCACTCTCACCGCCGCAAATCTGACCCAGGCCAACTTACATGCCGCCGACCTCAGCAGTGCAGACTTTAGTGGCGCAGACCTGAGCAACACCGAACTTCGGCAGGCCAACTTGAGCTGCACAAATCTCTGCGGCGCAAACCTGAGCGGCGCAAACCTGCGCTGGGCTGACCTGAGCGGCGCAGACTTAAGCTGGGCTGATCTGAGCGAGGCTAAGCTGAGCGGGGCGAACCTAACGGGAACCAACCTCAGCCACGCCAACCTGTTCGGTACGAGCTTAGTCCATGTGGATTTGACGCGGGCAAACTTGATGGGAGTGGATTGGGCAGGCGCGGATTTGAGCGGGGCAACGCTGACCGGGGCAAAACTGCATGGTGTCCTTCAGTTCGGCATCAAGACCGATGGGATGGTCTGCGATTGGATTGATCTGAGCCGGAATGGAGATCAGAGCAATATCTATCGCTTTACCTCCAGTGATCTCAAGACATTTTTTCACGAAAAGCCGCCCACTGTAAGCGTTGTGGTGGATGCTGCCTTGAGCTTAGAGGCGCATCAAGCTTTAGCTACGCTCTATCACCAGGTGGCGCAGGAAGGAGGAATCGCTTTCACGCCGCCCAACCTGCAAATTGGCCGCCGTCGCACCACCCTCACCTTTGAGATGGAAAGCGACGACCAGCTATTTCTGGTGGCCTACGGAGCAATTTTGCCGTTTGTAGACGCTGAAAAAACCCAAACCAGCACGATCGCCCTGGTGGAGCTGTTGCTGAAACTGGTGCAGACGGGCCAATCCAGTCCTTTGCCAGAGTCCGATCGATTGACGCAGTTAACCACAAAATTGGAGCGTACACTTTCGATCGCAACAGCTTTGCATCCAGCGATCGAAAATGTGCGGCGGATACGGGAAATCGGTTTCTTCCAGGTTCCCACTCGCACCAGTTTGATTAACTCCAGCAGTCAAACTCTAAATGTGTACAGCCACCCCATGTTTGGCAAGCGCTTGGTTGAAACTTCGGACGCGCCCCTTGCGCCGATCAGCGCTCCCGTCCATCGACCATCCACCCTGCCAGAGGTGACTGCTCTAATCGACTTTGTGAAAGGCTTCCACTTCATCAGCACGGTTTAAGCTCGACCTTATTCACTTACAACTTTGAGCCGTTTTCAACGGTGGCTGCGATCCAGTCACCGTTGAGAATGTTTTCAGATATCCGTCCTAGATTCGGAGTTCAGAGCCGGAAGTTTCAGCCTGCCTCGTTCGGCCTGTTGGGCTAGAGGTAATACCTGACCGTTGTGACGACACGGCTCTTCTTCGTTCGCAGGGCACTCTTGAGAAACAGCGTGGTTTGGTTATGCAAGATGTTTTCCCACCATTTCTGCGTCACAAAAGCGGGAATCACGATCGTAGAAAGCACTCCTGGATGCTGTTGTTCATACTCACCCACGAACTTCACGATCGGCCCCACCACCGATCGATAGGGTGAATCTAGGATCACCAACTCAATGTCTGACTCCAGTTCCATCCAGCGCTGCTTCAGCTTTTCGTGATCGGTCGTGCCAATGTCCACGTGAACTCCAATGACTTCATCGGCAATACTGCGGGCATAATCCAGCGCTTCCACCGTGCCGCGATGTAGTTGCCCCACAATCACGATCGCCGGGTGCGTTACTGTTTCCCCTTTGGGACGCTCAATGTAGCTGCGGGGGGCTAGTTCCCGAATGCTAAGGCGATCGGCAGCGTGCTGATAGTGGTGCCGAATAGCGAGAAATAGGTAGACCAGAAGCGGTATGCACAGGACAACAAGCCATGCCCCCAAAGCAAACTTTGTCCAGGTCACAACCCCCAATACCAGAAGTGTTGCCACTGCCCCTAATCCATTCAGGAATGCACTCACTTGCCAGCCCTTCGTTCTATGGGTCAGCCAACGCCGCACCATCCCCGCCTGAGACAGGGTAAAGGAAGTGAACACTCCCACTGCATATAGGGGGATGATTGCAGTGGTGCGGCCGCCGAAGATGAGAATGACTGCCGCCGCAGACAGGCTAAGGAGCAGAATTCCGTTTGAGTAGACTAGGCGATCGCCCAAAATCGCCAACTGGCGAGGTAGAAACCCATCCCGCGCCAGAAAATAGCAGAGCCGGGGAAAATCTGCGTAGGCTGTGTTAGCCGCCAGCAGCAGAATGGCTGGAACAAAACCCAGCAGCACAATGTAGTAGAACACACTCTGCCCCCAAATCTGCTTGCCCAGGATGGAGAGTACCGTTTCCGTCTCGCTGGGAATCACCTGATAAAGGTTCGCTAGATAAGAGATGCCCAAAAACATTGCACCAAGCAAAAAACCGAGATACAGCAGCGTCTTCCGAGCATTTATCCACTCTGGCGGTTTGAACACCAGCACTCCATCGGAGATTGCCTCTACTCCTGTGAGAGCAGTGCAGCCCGCCGCAAAGGCCCGCAGAACTAGAAACAGCGTCAACGGCTCTGGGGTATGCTTTAGCACTTCTTCCGGCGGGACGGCCGGAACTACATGACCCGTGATGTGATTCAATGCCCCGCCGCCAATGAGCAGAAAGATACTGGCGGCGAAAGCATAGGTCGGGATCATGAATAACGTACCCGACTCCTTCACGCCGCGCAGATTAGCTACCATTAGCAGCCCAATGAAAACCATGCAGAGTTCTACTGAGTAAGGCCGGAGGAACGAGGCGGCAGAGGTGAGGTTCTCAATGCCTGCCGAAATGCTCACAGCCACCGTCAGAATGTAGTCAATCATCAGCGATGCTCCCGCCACCAGTCCTGGAAGGATTCCCAGGTTTTCGCGGGCGACGATGTAGGAGCCGCCGCCCTGCGGGTAAGCTCGGATGGTTTGACGATAGGAGAGGATGACGATCGCCAGTAGCACAATAATCGCTAGGGCGATGGGCAGCGATTTCCCCAAAATATCCGGCTCTGAACCCGCTGCCACCAGCACCAACAGCGTTTCCTGAGTCGCATAGGCCACCGAGGAGAGCGCATCTGAAGACAGCACCGCCAGCGCAACTGCATTGTTCAGTCGCTCCTCGGAGTGGGCGCTGGTCGGGAGAGTGCGACCAATGAGAACTTGCTTAATCCGCGAGAAGGTCATAAAGGTTTGCCAGGGAATTTCAGTGCAAAGCTGTGGCAGCACAGCAGATTGTGGGAGAGGACACGAATTTAATTCCTGATTTAGCGTAGGGGAACTTTAGCCTAAAAAAATACATTCTCGTCTATTGCTCGATCGCCAAGGCTTCTGTCTCGAAGTGCTGGGAACTGGTTAGCGCAAACCGTAGCTTGAGCAGAATCGCCCCACTGCTCCACTTCCCCCAAGCCACTCAATCATCTGTGTCAGAATGAGAGGCAACTGATTCACGAGAGCCTGGAATTTGTGATTGAGGTCGAAGTCCATCAGCAACTCCGTGCCTTCCTGCGGGAACAGGGCCAACCCCACTGGTCCCACCACTTAACAATGGCGCGGCTAGTGGCGCGGGCGCTGCGGCTAGGCCGGAGTGCGCTGATGCAAACCGATTCCCTGTCCCACTATCAGGGACGCTATCGCCTCAGCTATCTAGCATCTGTGCTGATGTGGCCGGGGCCGGTGGTGCTGGTGGCTACTGAAGCGGTGCAGCAACGCCTGCTGCTCGTGGAAATTCCCCAGTTGCGCCAGTGGATTCAGACTTCCAAGCCGATTCGTACCGACGATCGCTTCCCCGACAACGACTTTAATGGGCTACTGCTGACTACCCCAGAAGCCTGGTTCGGCGATCGGCTGAATTCATTGGGTCACTTCCCCGATGGAATTCCGACCATTGTGGATGGAGTGGACGACCTAGAAATTTGGGTGCGTGACCAACTCACCGCCGAAATTTTGCCAGGGGACTGGGACGAGTTGATGCTGGACTGTCCCCAGCAGATCGAAGCCATTCGAGATTCACGAGTGCAACTAACGCGATCGCTCTATCAACGTCCCCCCAACCCCTACGAGTGCTATCTGGTAGAACTGTTTGAGCAAAAGCTTCTGGATGCTCTGTTTCAGGAACTTCCCGCTTCTCGTCCTCCGGCCTGGCAAAATTTTGTGGCGGCTTATCAGACAACCGATCGTCTGATCTGGGCAGAGATGGCGCGATCGCAGGGGCAGTTCAATCTCAAGTGTGGCCCGGTGAATCTGGCTTCACTGCTAGCTCCAGTGTGGTTGAAACAGCCTGTGGTGCTGGTGGGTGGAGCGATCGACCTGGATGCCGAGGCTACGGTGTTTCGCCAGCAAATGGCACTAGACGATCTGACCTGCGTTAAGTTCGCCTCCGACCATCAAGATGAACTGATTCAGCTCTATTTGCCCGATCGTCTGCCCATGCCCAACACGCCGCAGTTCCAATCGGCGCTGATTCAGGAAATGCACACCCTGCTGCGAGTGAGTTCCAGTGCTCCTGGCTTCACGGTGATGATTGTGGGAGATGTGCCGCTCAAGGCTCAGGTTGGCTCAGTTCTTGCCTCTGAGTTTGGTTCCAGAGTCCAGGTAGAACGCACTTGCCTGGATGACAATGGCGTGCTGGTGACGGGCTGGGAGTTCTGGCAGCAGCATCAGCGTGTGTTGCCCAGCCCGCAACTGCTGATCATTGCCACGCTGCCTCTTCCTTCTTTGGAAGATCCGCTAGTGGCGGGTCGGGTGGCCTACTACAAGCGCCTGCGCCAGGACTGGTTTCGGCTATACCTGCTGCCGGAGGCTCTGAGTGCGTTGCAGCAGGCGATCGCCCCGGTGCGAGAGCGGCAAGGGGTGGTGGCGCTCTTGGATAGCCGCGTGGTTCACCGCAGCTACGGTCAACAGGTTCTTACTGCATTGAATCCCTTTGCTCGTCGCAGCTATCTGGATGCCGGATTGTTTGCGCCGGATTGCTCGATCGTCGAATATCTCTGTCTCTCCTTGTCGCCCTGTCACTTTTTGTCGCCCTGTTATTCTTTGTTTTAGCTGTTCGCCCCATGCCTACTGATCCCCAACCGGGAACGCTCTACCTCGTCGGCACGCCGATCGGCAACCTAGAGGACATGACCTTTCGAGCCGTGCGGATTCTGCAAAGCGTAGATTTAATCGCTGCGGAAGACACTCGCCACACCGGAAAGCTACTGCATCACTTCCAGATCGCCACGCCTCAAACCAGCTACCACAGCCACAACCAAACCAGCCGCACCCCAGAACTGGTTGATCGCCTGCGCCAGGGTCAAACGATCGCTCTGGTTACAGATGCGGGGATGCCGGGAATCTCTGACCCAGGATACGAACTGGTCAAAGCCTGTGCGGAAGCTGATCTTGGAGTTGTGCCGATTCCAGGCCCCAGTGCGGTGATCGCAGCCTTGAGTGCGGCGGGATTGCCCAGCGATCGCTTCTGCTTTGAGGGATTTCTACCCGCTAAGGGTCAGGCCCGTCGTGCCTTTCTGGAAACCCTCAAGTCTGAAACTCGCACCCTGATTTTCTATGAAGCGCCCCATCGGTTGCGCCCAGTGTTGCAGGATCTAGCCCTGCTGGGAGCACAAAGAGCGATCGTTCTGGCGCGGGAGTTGACTAAGCTGCACGAGCAAATCTGGCGCGGCACAATTCAAGCAGCGATCGAGTACTACGACGATCGCGAACCTCAGGGAGAATTTACCCTGATCGTGGCAGGGGCAGAACCGGCGGCGCGGGTGCTGTCGGAAGCCGCTTTGGTTGCTGAATTAGAGGATTTGCTGAACCAAGGCCTTTCTCGCTCTGAAGCCAGTCGTCAACTGGCCGAACAGACCGCCCTACCGCGCCGCCAGATCTATCAACTGGCCCTCTCGCTACTCCACGGGGACACACTCTGATCAGGTCGGAACGATCGTCATTCCTTGCGAATTCGCATTCTGTACATTGTTGCTCGACCTAGCTATCGTAGATTTTCAGATTCAGTCCAACTGCTAGCAACTATAGCTGTAGACACCTCGCCTAGGACGATGCTGAAGCTGTCGAAACCAATTACATCCGTATGCCTTCAACAATGCTAACAATGCCCTGAGTTGGCACAATTCTGCTCATCTCAAAGCCAGCGGCAGCAAACAGGGCACGGAATTCTTCAGATGTGCGTTCCTTGCCACCCGGACACATCACTAACATATTCACATCCAGAAGTTTGCCGATAAA
>DATNQR010000069.1:0-2291 GCA_036703905.1 Thermosynechococcaceae cyanobacterium | reverse complement strand
GATCGTTCATGGGGGCTGCGTGAAACTTTCAGACTCAAATCAATATAGTGTATATAGTGTACCCCTCCCAGCTTGACTGTTGAATCTACAGCCCAGACCGGTCATGTCTCCGCTTGTGCTTCAGCAGGTTGACCGCAAACCCAAGGCGATCGTGAGACGATTAGTAGCAGACGATGCTAAGTTTATTCTTCTGTCAAGACTGCTCGTTTGGCTATTGAGCATACCACGGCAGTTACTAGATTACGCCATTCAGACCTCGGCTCTACACAACTTTGAAGCTTCTACCGTCGCTTGCAAAATCCTGAGGTTGCAGCGCTTCTCTCTCGTTCCGCGGTAGCGATCATCATTTCCCTCAGAGTTCCCCCGAAGTTTCCCTCAGAGGATGTCTAGAAAAGTACGGTCTGTTACTGCGAAGCACTCAGTCGATCGACCTCAGATCAACTATTCCACAACCGCTTATTGCCGCGACTTGGTAGAATAGGAAGCCACACGATCGCCCTCTACAGCACGGTCGTCCTCCATAGTCCGCTTCCACGATTCCACTGCGACAATCCACCTGCATCATTACAGAGAGCAAGATAGAGAGCCATGAGCAAAGGGACGCTGTTTGACAAAGTTTGGGCTGCCCACACCGTTGGGGTTTTGCCATCGGGACAGACTCAGCTATTCATCGGGCTGCACCTGATTCACGAAGTCACCAGCCCCCAGGCCTTTGCCATGCTGCGAGAACGCGGCCTATCGGTTCTCTTTCCAGAGCGCACTGTTGCAACTGTTGACCACATCGTCCCCACGATCGATCAGGCGCGACCGTTTGCCGACACCCTGGCCGAGGAAATGATGCAGGCCTTGGAGCGCAACGCTAAAGACCACAACATCCGCTTCTACAACGTGGGTTCTGGGGGTCAGGGAATTGTTCATGTCATTGCTCCAGAGCAGGGATTGACTCAGCCTGGTATGACGATCGCCTGCGGAGATAGCCACACGGCTACCCACGGAGCGTTTGGCGCGATCGCCTTTGGCATCGGAACTAGCCAAGTGCGCGACGTGCTGGCCTCCCAGACCCTAGCTTTGGCCAAGCTCAAGGTTCGCAAAGTGGAAGTAAACGGCAGCCTCAACCCCGGTGTGTATGCCAAAGACGTAATTTTGCACATCATCCGCAAGCTGGGAGTGAAAGGTGGCGTAGGCTATGCCTACGAGTTTGCTGGAACTACCTTCGAGCAAATGAACATGGAAGAGCGGATGACCGTATGCAACATGGCGATCGAGGGCGGGGCCCGGTGCGGCTACATCAACCCCGATGCAGTTACATTTGAGTACTTAAAGGGACGGGATTTTGCTCCCAAAGGCGAGGCTTGGGATAAAGCTATCACTTGGTGGCAGAGCCTTTGCACAGACAGCGACGCTGAATTTGATGATGCAGTGGTGTTTGATGCGGCAGACATTGCGCCAACTGTTACCTGGGGAATCACGCCAGGACAGGGCATTGCAATCAACGAGACTGTACCCACCCCCGACGAAATGCCTGAAGAGGAGCGAGCGATCGCTGAAGAGGCTTACCGCTACATGGATCTGCAACCAGGAGCGTCCCTGGAGGGAACCAAAGTTGATGTGTGCTTCATCGGTAGCTGCACCAACGGTCGAATTTCCGATCTGCGGGAAGCCGCTAAGCTTGCCCAGGGACATCATGTCGCTAATAGCGTTAAAGCTTTTGTGGTTCCTGGCTCCGAGCGGGTGAAGCAGCAAGCGGAAGCCGAAGGACTGCACCAAGTGTTTATGGAAGCGGGATTTGAGTGGCGGGAACCTGGTTGCTCCATGTGTCTGGCTATGAACCCAGACAAGCTCCAGGGCCGCCAACTTAGCGCTTCTTCTTCCAATCGCAACTTTAAGGGGCGACAGGGTTCCTCGGCGGGACGGACGCTGCTGATGAGTCCGGCGATGGTGGTGGCGGCAGCGATCGCTGGCAAAGTAACGGATGTGCGAGACTTGCTATAGCGCCAGTGGGTTCAGGATTTCAGATTGCAGGGCTGACGACGCGATCGCGCATGAGTGGTTCGCCAGACAGCACTGCAATTATCCCGGTTCGTTTGGTTGCCAACTTGGCATCACTCAATAGCTCCACCACCGAAACTCCCACCACTTCCTCAATCAGTTTAGAAAGCCGCGGCTGAATCGCTTGCTCAATCCCAGCGTGCATTTCTTCCACAAGTTCTTCCTTACCTCTTTCTGCCAATAGCTGCTCCGGCTGCGTGATGGAGTCTTCCAAAACAATCATAATTTTCTGGTCGAAAATC
>DATNQR010000068.1:0-2284 GCA_036703905.1 Thermosynechococcaceae cyanobacterium | reverse complement strand
CCCGTCGCCGAACTCGCGGCTCCGGCGACCGCCCGCATAAGCTACGGCGGTTCGGACCCCGCACGAGTTGTCGTAGAACAGGGCGACCGCTTGGCCGACCTCGGCCGACACCCACGCGGCGACCCGCTCGATGTCCGGTTGGTCGAAGGCGTCGGCCCGGCTGGCGACGCGGTAGACGCCGAACACCCCGCAGCCCAGCCGGACGAGCCGCAGCCGCAGCGGGGAGGCGAGCGCGGCGAAGAAGTGGCAGGCGGTGTGATCGTCGGAGCGAAACACCACCCCTTCATACGCCTCGCTCATCCGCTGCGCCTCCGCCGCCGAACTACTAACTATACGGAAAGTTTCAGTATATCTCTCTGATTTGGGCAGATATGGGGAAACTTTCCGTATATCACCCCAAAATGGACTGATACCCAGAAACTTTCTGTATATCTCTCTAATTTGGATTAATACCCAGAAAGCTTCTGGGTAAGCTGCTCAGCATTCAAGTTGCATAAAATAGGACTTGGAACCCATACGGTGAGGGAGTCAGCTTGGAAAAATAAATGACGATTAGCTTATCTCCCTCATCTTTGATTAGCAATCTTGTTCAGAAGGGTCGCGCCAGCGATCGTCCTGAGAGAAAGACAAGATTTAATGGATCAGCGCTTTAGTGAATCACGATCGACCCTCTCTCCTTTCCCGACTCCATCGCAAGGCTGACGGGAAGTATCGATCGCGCTGGTCTATGAGCAGGTTGTAAGATGCGTTTGCCCTGGCCCCAGCTTCCATCGAAGCTACTGCACAGCATCAAGTTTCCGAATCCAAATCAAGTTCCTGATGGCGTTGAAGATGATCGCACAGCAGTAGCGCGGAGTTGACCGCAGGCAGCATTCGCTTCCAGACCGCGCGATCGCCGCACACTGACAGCAATGTGTTGGGACTTCAACGCCGCCACAAATCCCTGAATGCGCTGAGTGCTGGGGCGCTGGTAGTCTACTTCGCTGATGGGATTGTAGGGAATCAGGTTAACGTGGCTTTGGAAGCCGCGCAGGAGTCCGGCAAGTTCGATCGCGTGCTCCGGCAGATCGTTCACTCCCGCCAGCACAATGTATTCAAACGTCACCCGGCGCCCAGTCAGCCGCACGTAGTCCCGGCATTCTTCCAGCAGCGTCTCCAACGGATACTGCCGCGCACTGGGGATAAGTTGCTCCCGTACCTTCTGGTTGGAGGCATGGAGACTGATTGCCAAAGTTGCCTGAAGCTGCTGCTCGGCCAGGGTTCGAATCCTTCCTGGGATTCCCACAGTTGAAAGGGTGATTAAGCGCTGTCCAATCCCCACATCTTGATTCAAACACCGCACCGCTTTGAGAACATTCTCGGTGTTCAGCAACGGTTCACCCATGCCCATAAACACGATGTTGCTGACCCGTTGCCCAAAGTCTTCCTGCACCGTCAGCACTTGATCCACGATTTCTTGGGTTTCCAGGTTGCGAAGAAATCCGCCCTTACCTGTGGCGCAGAAATTGCAGGCCATCGGACAACCGACCTGGGAAGAGACGCAGACGGTAAGGCGATCGAGCGGTAGGGAGTTCTGGCTTCCTGTTCCCTTGCCTTTGAAAGTGGGAATGCCAACTGCTTCAATGATGTGGCCATCTTGCAGTTGCAGCAGAAATTTGACTGTGCCATCGGGAGCAGGCGAACGCAAGTGCAAGGTCGATCGACCAATTTCCACACCAGTGAGTTCGCTGCGCCACTGCTTAGAGAAAACCGAGATCTCCGAGAGCGATCGGGCCCCCTTTGCGTAGATCCAGTCGTGTAGCTGCTTGCCCCGATAGGCGGGTTGCCCCTGCTGCTGCACCCACTCAGTGAGTTCCGCCTGAGATTTACCCAGCAGAGGAGTGGTTTGAGTAGGGTTAGGGAGAGTCAGGGTCATGGCTGGCAGAATTGCTTGCGGCTATTTCCATGATGCCTTCTTTTGGAAGACGTTGGGGCAGGCAGCAACAATCTAGGACGGCAGCAAGGAGACGTGGGCGCTGACAACTTTCCAGCCTGTGGGAGTGCGAAGCCAGGTTTGGCTCTGCCGTCCGGTTTTGCCAGATGCTTTGCGTTGAAATTCAGTATTGGCAGTGGCGAAATCGCGTCCGTAGGTGGTGATAACAGTGTGGCTAAGGTCGCGATCGAGTCCAGTAGGCGAGCGATTGCTGCGGAACTGAGCGATGGCCTCATAGCCATACAGGTTCTCAGTTGCGCCATAGCGAACCGTGAAAGGACTTTGCCAGAACAATTCATCCAGAACTGCAAC
>DATNQR010000067.1:0-1557 GCA_036703905.1 Thermosynechococcaceae cyanobacterium | reverse complement strand
AAGCAAAATCCTCATCACCAAACACCGTGCCCAGTTCATCACGCAACATCAGATACGGGTTGCCTTTTGGAAAAGCGGCTAGAGCGATACGAACGGTTTCTTTTGGGATGGGTTGAATCGGCTGTGGCTTGAGAGACATGGCAGATTGCTCCTGATCACCTTAAGATGCTGGTTTCAGCA
Organism: Thermosynechococcaceae cyanobacterium; assembly: GCA_036703905.1. Classification (GTDB taxonomy): domain Bacteria; phylum Cyanobacteriota; class Cyanobacteriia; order Leptolyngbyales; family Leptolyngbyaceae; genus DATNQR01. The sequence goes on along the minus strand of DATNQR010000067.1, from coordinate 1,377 downwards.
TAGCGATTTATGAATCGGCTACAGGGTTCGCCAACAGTATCCGGTCGTTTGTGTAAAAGCGCTCTTGAGTGATAGGAGGGCTGGCGTACAAGAAAACTTTCATTTTTGACACACTGCGCCCACAACGGAAGAGCGGTTGAGCGCAAAGGGTACGAAAAATTACTGAATTTTTGTTAAGATGAATATCTGCCAGTACATTCCGGTCTGTTGCTGGCGCATTGGAAAAAAGCTTATTCAAGCCATCCAACTGAACCACAAATTTCCTGCTCTTAGACTGGTCCCAGGCATTTGATTTGGGATAAGGGCACCACTCTTGAGCAATCACATCCATGACATTTCATAACCTCGGTCTTTCGACCGACCTACTTCGTGCTGTTACTGACTCTGGCTACACCGAGCCAACCCCGATTCAGCAGCAGGCAATTCCCGCCATCCTGAAAGGGCAAGACGTTTTCGCCAGCGCCCAAACGGGAACGGGCAAGACGGCTGGCTTTACCCTGCCTCTACTACAACTCCTGAACACCACCAACCCCAACAAGGTACATCGCACGCCTCGCGCCCTCATCCTCACCCCCACTCGCGAATTGGCAGATCAGGTCAAAGATAGCGTCCAAACCTATGGCAAATACCTGTCCCTGCGTTCGGCAGTGGTCTATGGGGGCGTCGGAATTAAAGCGCAAATTCAAATGCTGCGTCGGGGGATTGATATTCTAGTAGCTACGCCCGGTCGGTTGCTTGACCACGTTGGGCAAAAGACTGTCGATCTCTCCCAGATAGAGATACTGGTGCTGGATGAATGCGATCGCATGTTAGACATGGGCTTCATCCGCGACATCCGAAAAATTTTGGCAACGCTACCCCCATCGCGGCAAACGCTGATGTTTTCTGCCACCTTCTCTAAACCAATCCAGCAGCTTGCCAACACTCTGCTGAAATCTCCAACCCAGATCGAAGTAGCTCCCCGCAATACCGCTGCTATTCAGGTGGAACAGGTAGTTCATCCTGTAGATCGCGATCGCAAGCGAGAACTGCTTTCTTATATGATCGGGTTCCACAATTGGAAACAGGTACTAGTCTTCACCCGCACGAAACACGGAGCCAACCGTCTAGCCGAGCAGTTGGCTAAAGATGGGCTGAAAAGCACTGCAATTCATGGCAACAAAAGTCAAGCAGCCCGGACTCGTGCGCTGCAAGACTTTAAGCAAGGGAAAGTGCGGGTATTAGTCGCCACAGATGTAGCATCACGGGGTCTAGATATCGATCAGCTCCCTCATGTGGTCAACTTTGAACTCCCCAATGTCCCAGAAGATTACGTGCATCGCATTGGTCGTACAGGTCGCGCTGGAAACGTTGGACGAGCGGTTTCCCTGGTCTCTA
>DATNQR010000066.1:0-5442 GCA_036703905.1 Thermosynechococcaceae cyanobacterium | reverse complement strand
AGTCTATGCCCGCCAACTGATGGATTTTGGCATCTGGGTATCGCCTATATGGTTCATTGCTAAGCCGCGCATCCGCATCACAGTGAATGCGCTGCACACCAAAGAGGAAATGGATCGGCTGGTGGCGACGATGGTGCAGGCACGAGATCTGGTCTATCAGCCCACTATCAGCGCTTAATGGGGAAGTAGGGAGAGCTTGTAGGATGTGTTCGCGTTAGCTGTAACGCAGGGCTAGCGCATCTTACAACTTGCTCATAGATCAGCGCGATCGATATTTTATGTCAGCCTTGCTATGGAGTTGAGAGGTGTCGATCGTCCGCGATCGGGCTTAAACACTCAAGAGACTGATGACATCCCGACCACCTCGGCTGATAACGTGGTGTGAATTATCGTGGTTTTGACTTCTTTGTGTTCCAGTATCGAAGCATCGATCGCCCCTCAAGCTCCTGATTGAGAACAGGGCGGTATAAGAAAATAACGCGCTCAAGCCTGATTTTGGGTAGAGGCTGCCACTCGTCCATCAGTTGCCAAGTGGCTCAAAAATGCAGTGATTTCAGCCGTGCTCATCTCTTTAGTAAGAGCACGTGTGTATCAAACGCTACCCTGATTTGTGAAATTTCTTCAGATGAAGGAACACTGAAGTTCGTATAGACTCCTGCTAAACAAAGCTAATATATTGGGCTGCTCAGTTTGTGGGACAGAACCCTGTTCGCTATATTCAAGATGTACTAACCCACGCCTCTGGCGCTTTAGGTCGCTGTATGGACATCACAACCACCTTAAATCAGATCATGGCATTAAGTATTCAAGATCGCATTCGCCTCGTACAATCTATTTTAGATAGCATTGCAGCAGAACAAGACTACCTCGACCTTACAGACTCTCAGAAGCAGGAACTAGACCGTCGAATTGATGATTATGAAGCAAACCCTGAAAACGTGCTGACTTGGGAAGAAGTTAAGGCTTGGGTTAAAGCACGAAGATGAATTACGTATTAGTTTTTCGTCCAGAAGTTCGTAAAGAACTTGATGAAGCGTATAGTTGGTATGAAAGTCAGGGATTAGGACTAGGCGATGATTTTTTGGAGCAGGTTGACGAAGCTTTAGATCGAATCTGTCAGATGCCAGGGTCTTACCCTGCTGTTTATCGTGATGTTCGGCGAGCCGTGATAGGACGCTTTCCCTATATCATTTACTACCGTATCGTATCTAGTCGAGTGATAGTAACCGCAGCCTTTCATGGACGTAGAAATCCGAAAGCGTGGCAGACGCGAACCTAACAACCCGGTTGAAGGGTTGCCAAAGGTGATCAGTGTTGTGGCAAAGTTGATCTGCTGCTCAACCGAACTTTAATCTTCAATACAATTTAAATACGGTTTAGATACGATTGCCCTGAGCCGCGAAGCATTTTGAGGCACGCTAGTCCCTTCAGAGAAGCTAAGATGGGAATCCCCGCCCGACTACTCTTGAGGACTTTTCCGTGGTGAATTCATCTCAAACAACTGCTGAAACTCCCTCAGCGTGGCGGCAGGGCGAACTGGTGGAAATCACGATCGCCGATCTGAGCGACAGTGGTGATGGCGTGGGCCGGTTCGAGCAACGCGTGGTGTTTGTGCCGGATACAGTGACGGGCGATCGGGTGCTGGTGCGACTGGTGCGAGTCAAACCTCAGTACGCCTACGGCAAACTGCACCAGCTTTTGGAGCCTTCGCCCCATCGAATTCGACCGGGCTGCATTGTGGCGGACAAATGTGGCGGCTGTCAGTGGCAGCACATTGACTATTCCTATCAGCTAGAGGCCAAGCGACATCAGGTAATTCAGGCATTGGAGCGAATTGGCGGGTTTAATCAGCCGCCCGTCGATCGACTGCTTACGGTTTCTGAGCCGTTGGGCTACCGCAACAAAGCGACTTATCCTATGGCTCGATCGCAAACGGGGCAAGTCCAGGCAGGCTACTACCAGAAAGGTAGCCATCAGTTAATTAATCTGAATCAGTGCCCAATTCAGGACGATCGGCTCAATCCCCTCCTAGTTCAGGTGAAGCAAGATTTGCAGCAGCGTGGCTGGGGCATCTACGATGAAGCCAAGCATCGCGGCAAGATTCGCCATTTGGGGCTACGGATTGGGCGCAGAACGGGCGAAATGCTGCTGACTTTAGTAACTAAGGAAGGCAACCTGGCTGGGCTGGAGGCACAGTCCCTAGACTGGTTGGAAAAATTTCCAGGACTGGTGGGCGTAGCGCTGAACCTGAACCCCGATCGCACTAACGCCATTTTCGGTGCCGAAACGCGCCTGATTGCGGGTCAGCCCTACCTGCACGAAGAATTTGCGGGCTGCACGTTCCAGATCCGCCCCGATACATTTTTCCAGGTCAACACCGAGCAAACCGAAGCACTGCTGGAGATGATTCTGGAAGAATTGAATTTGCAGGGAACCGAGGTGCTGGTGGATGCCTACTGCGGCATTGGCACATTGACTCTACCCCTAGCGAAGCGGGTGCAGCAAGCGATCGGACTGGAAGTGCAGCCCGAAGCTGTGGAGCAAGCCACCCTGAATGCTGCTCTGAATCAACTGGATAACGTCACTTTCCAGACTGGCACGGTGGAGACTCTGCTGGACACCCTATCGGTTCAGCCCAACATTGTCCTGCTTGACCCGCCCCGCAAGGGCTGCGATCGTGCCGTGATTGAAACCCTGAAGCAAATTCAGCCCGATCGCATTGTTTACGTTAGCTGCAACCCGGCAACCCTGGCCCGCGACCTGAAGCTTCTGTGTCAGGAAGGAACGTATCACTTGACACGGGTGCAGCCTGCGGACTTCTTTCCCCAAACCGCCCACGTTGAGTGTGCCGCTTTCCTGCAACGGACTGACGGTTAGCTGGGGCTAACCGCGATTTTGAATCGTCTCAGTCAGTCGCTCGATCGCCGCGGTCAGCCGTTCGTGAGACGCGATCGCTGGATCGATCGCTGCCAATTCTGCCACCGATTCTTGGCGCACTAGCCGTCGCTTCGCCTTCTCAAACGCCTGGATCAGCAGGAAAATGCAGAATGCAATCACAAAGAAGCTGATCACCGCCGCCAAGAAAACACCATACTTGATGCCGTTATAGGAGAGCTTCTCCAAAGCATCGACATTGGCGGCTTGCAGGGCCGGAGTCAGGATTGCAGGCGTGATGATGTCCTCCACCAGGGAACTGACAATTTTGCCGAAGGCCCCACCGATAATCACAGCAACGGCTAAATCGATCACATTGCCCCGCACTAAAAACTTCTGGAAATCTGCCCAGAAACTGCTGCTTGAACGAGCCATAGAGTTATTTTGTCCTGTTTGATTTTCAACGTGTTGTTATTTTGTATCGCTGAATTGAGGGATGAGTTGGCTAGAATCTCCACTACCCTCACCCGTTCCTACATAAACGTGATTATTTCTAGTGCGCTGTCTCGATCGAAGCTCTAGGAGCCATGCAAACTTTACCTGAAACTGCCCAAACCAAAATTGGGCTTCTCCCTAACCCTCAAAAGAGGATTATGAGTTTGAGGTGAAAGTCATTCTCTGCCCATCCCCTAGGAACCTGTTTGGGCAGCGAAAGAATCAAAGGGATTGACGCGATCGGTCAAGAACGCACCTAGCATACCGCAGCGATTCAGACAACGACCCAACTCGATCGCGCTGGCTAACTCTCCCTGTTGAAGTCGCTGTGTGCTATGTTGGGCCCCACCTATTCAGTCACCTCCCGCTTCTATGAACTGGTGGAAACGCCTTAAGAACAACGCTCTGGCTCGGTTTGGTGCAGTGGTGCTGCTGCTGTTTTATCTGGGGGCGATCGCCGCCGAGTTTGTCGCCCCCTACGATCCCTACGCCTCCCAGCAGGATGGAGCGCTGCTGCCGCCAACTCAGGTGCATTGGAACAACGAGGCGGGCCAGTTTATTGGGCCCCACGTCTACCCAACAATTCAGGGCCCAGTGGATCTAGCAACGGGCGATCGCAAACTCCGAATTGACAAATCTAAACCTGCACCCCTCCGGTTTTTCATCCAGGGATCAGAGTATAGGCTGTTCCAACTCAAGCTGCCGTTACCAACTCAGTTCTCTTTGAGCGATCCAAAATTTGACGAGGTGGAACTGTTTTCGGGGTTCCCAGCGCGGCTGCATTTGTTTGGAGCGGATGGAGCCGCGAAATACAACCTGCTGGGAACCGACGAGCAGGCGCGAGATCAATTCAGTCGTTTGTTATATGGGGCGCGAGTTAGTCTCAGTATTGGCCTAGTGGGCATCATCATCTCGTTTCCGTTGGGGATGCTGGTGGGCGGCATTTCTGGCTATTTCGGCGGCTGGATTGATACGGTGCTGATGCGGCTGGTGGAAGTGCTGATGACGATTCCTAGCATCTATCTTCTGGTGGCCTTGGCGGCGGTATTGCCTCCGGGCTTGTCCAGCGCCCAACGGTTCCTGCTGATTATTCTGATTACATCGTTTATTCGCTGGGCAAGCCTAGCGCGGGTGATTCGAGGACAGGTGCTGTCCATCAAGGAGCGGGAGTTTGTGCAAGCGGCGCGGGCGATGGGGGGTCGATCGCTCTACATCATCATTCGTCACGTTTTGCCCCAGACTGCGACCTACATCATCATCTCAGCTACCCTGTCGATTCCCGACTTCATCGTGGCGGAATCGGTGCTGAGCCTGATTGGACTGGGGATTCAGCAGCCCGATCCATCCTGGGGCAATATGCTCTCTCTAGCGACTAATGCTTCGGTCTTGGTGCTGCAACCCTGGCTAATCGCTCCCCCTGCGCTACTGATCATTTTCACGGTGCTGGCGTTTAACTTGCTGGGGGATGGTTTGCGGGATGCTCTCGATCCGCGCAGTTTGCAGAAATAGCTCTGTCGCGATCGTTCTGTCGCGATCGCCGTCCTAGGCGTGAGGGCGCTGTTATAGCTGTAGCCTCCCAAGGTTAGGACGGGGTGCAGGGGGTTCCACCCTTGGCTGGGCGCATCCCTATAATCCTTGCAACCGATGTCTACAAATGTTTCTACAGCTATAGATTCTTGGCGTTGCAAAAACGCTGAAAGCCTGAAGTTCACAATTCTTCAGACTCGTCAGACAAAATATTGCTGATTAGAAACAAAAGGATGAGTGCTTACTCAGTCTTCTATTAAGAAAAGTCAAAAAATCTTCAGATATTTTTATCGAATTGTATCGGTTGAGCGCCAGGATGCCCACTTGGTAAAGGTTTTCTGGTACAAACACATAAGGGTACCGAATCAGGGTTGACTGTAGGTTTTCGTATTGATTGGTCAATTCTGTAAAGAAACGAAACATTACTACAGATTGGTGGTCTGCGATCGTCTAACCCTTATCGGCTCGTCGCACGCTCTTTCGTCGTTCACTTCAGGAGCTTAACCGAATGTTTACTCACGTCAAGCCCACCGTCCGACACGTCGC
>DATNQR010000065.1:0-13348 GCA_036703905.1 Thermosynechococcaceae cyanobacterium | reverse complement strand
CCCAAGCGATCGAGGACACTCTCGATCCCCACCTCATTGGGAACCTCCAGCAGAATTCGCATCAAGTTGCGCCGCTGGGTTCCCCAGGCAGTGATGACGTGATCGATCAGACTATCCAGAGCGGCGATCGTCCCAATTTCTCCGATCACTTTCCAGGCATAGAACCGCACCACATCCGGTTGATAAACGTCATCGGCCAGATTCACCAAGAAGGGTAGCGCTTCGTTTTCCAGTCGCACCAGCGCTCGCATTGCCGATTCCCGGGTGGATTTGTAGTGCAATCCCTTCAGCAGCGAGGGGTAAAATTCCTCTAGGTGTGTGGCAGCGATCGCCTCCAGCAGCGCACAGCGCACCCGCAGAGAGGGGTCTTGCAGCAGAGTGGGAATGTAGAGCCGCAGCGCTTGCAAGTAAACCGCCTCGCCCAAAGCCCGACAGCCCATCACCCGCTCTCGCTCTTGTTGGTGAGTCAGCATTCGCCGCAGGGTATTGGTGGCCTCAGCCTTCTGGGTAGAGTTGCCGCGCCGTAGCATCAGCGAAGCTGCCGTCCCGCGCACCTCTGGATCAACTTCGGCCCGCAGGTAGGGCTTCAGGTGGCGCACATCGGGACTGTCCTGGGTCAGCCAGACATAGCGCAGAGCTGCCGCCACCACTCGCGGCTCTGGAGACTGACCGACCAACTCACCCACTTCGGGCAGGTAAGCCGGGTTGGGATACATCAGCATCTCTTCCAGGCTTTGGTATTGCAGCGCTGTCGGTAGCTTAGTCAACAATGGAGCTAGAACTTCCCCCACGTTCTTGGGGTCAAGCTGGCTGAGCAGTTCAATACAAGAGCTTTTGTACTCCTCAGTTCCGGGCTTATCCAAAGCTTCGATCACCGCTCGCTTCAGCTCTCGCAGATCCACGTCACCGCTCAACTGACCCCGTTCTGCACTCAGAACTAGGAGCCGTACATATCGGGCCCGCAGCAGCCAAATGGTTAGCATCCAGAGTAAGGTCAGCACGACGATCACGGGCAGCAGCCAGGTTGGGCCACCTAGTCTCGTCCCTAGCCACCCCACCCCCAGCAACGCCAGCCCAGTGGCTCCAGTCGCAAGCGGTTCGGCAATGCCCCGCACGACAGACTGAATGCCGCTGCGAACCAGATCGGGCATGGGCTGAAACAGAACCGGCCCCACACTGGCAAATAAGGTGTAGTGCAGCAACTCATCCAGGAACTTAAGCAGTATCAGGCTTGTGAATAGAGCTTCTGACCAGGAGAATCCAGCGATCGCTGCGGAGACTGCCGCCATGATGCCAATGACTCCGGGAATCAGGATGGCTGTGGCAAACACCCCTAAACGTTCAATGACTCGGCTAGAAGCCAACCACTGCATCGCCAGTTCAAAAATGCCCAGAATGCCATTGAACAAGCCCAGAAAGATAGCGATTTCTTCTTCAGTTTTGCGGTTCTGTAGCTGGCTAAGAAACTGAAAATCCACCAGCAGAAACAACACCTGGGCCAGAATGAAAAAGGTGAACACGAGTACCACATAGCGCTGGAGTGGCCCTTGAACGCGGCGATTCACATAGTCGCGGGCCCGATCGCCGCCCCTTCGTCGCAGGGTGTTGGGGAAAAACTGTCGATACTTCCGGCTCAGGCGCAGCAGAATGATTGCCCCGATCGTCATCATGCCGCCAGCAAGAAGAATCACATTGTTCAGCCCTATCCAGGAAACCAGCAGCGACAGCGAGAAGCCACTGATCACGTCGGCCACCAGGATGCCACTACTAATGATTGGGTAGGTGCGCTTGATTTCTCGAATATTAAAGAGTTGGTTAGCCGTGATGGCGGTGTTGAGGTCGTTCAGCACGTATACCGCTTCCAGCCACAGCCGCATCACAAACACCGTAACTGCGACCAGAGTGAAGCCCAGAAAGTCGATCGACGCACCGCTAGTCAACCCCCACCAAAACAGCCCCAGGGGAGCCGCCATCAGCAGCGCCATCAGCAAAATCACCCGCCGCAGAGGTAGAAACTTTTGCAGCTGCGAATAAAGAACTCCCAGCCCAGAGCTAATCGCAGCGCTGGCAATGTAGATCCAGGGCAACCCTTCTTCTGCTTTGTACTGTTGCAGAAACAGCGCCACGGTGCTGGCCTCCATCCACACCAGTCCCATAGAGGTAGTGGTGTAGAAGACAAACATCAGGAAGGTGCGTTCGCTCTCCTCCGATCGCAAGTTGACCCACTGAAGCAGCTTCTGCCGCAGCCCTAGCTGGCCCAGCTTGGGTTGTTTGAGTTCCATGCGTTATTCTGCGGCGATCGCCGCCTCGGTTAAGTCAGCAGCAAGGCCTAGCATACCCGTCCTGGGTTTCATTCTAGCCAGGACGAGGCGGCTGATCGATCTCGGACTTGTAGCTGTAGACAGCTTATGATACTGGGTTTGAGGGGTGTGGGGGCAATGTCTCCAGCCAAGGGTTCACCCCTGCACCCCGTCCTAACCTATGCGGCTATGGCTACATCACGCCTACGGCAAAGCAGTCCAGAAATAATCTGAACTGCCCGACGAGCACGACTCGATCGAAAGACCTGGTCTACTTTTTGGGAGCCATCAACATCATCATGTTACGTCCCTCTTTCTTGGGCGCTTGCTGCACCTCAGCAACTTCGCTCAAGTCACCAGCCATACGCTTCAGCAGATCTTCTGCCATGTCGCTGTGCTGGATCTCCCGACCCCGGAACATGATGGTGGCTTTTACCTTGTCGCCATCCTTCAAAAATCGCTTGGCCTGGTTGATCCGCACGTTGTAATCGTGTTCCTCGATCTTGTAGCGCATCTTGACTTCTTTCACGTCAACGGTGTGCTGCTTCTTCTTGGCCTCTCTCGCTTTTTTCTCTTGCTCAAACTTGAATTTACCGTAGTCCATGACGCGGCAGACGGGCGGATCAGCTTTGTCGCTGACGAGAACCAGATCAAGCTCTCGTTCGTCAGCGATCGACATTGCTTCTCTGGGAGTCATGATCCCTAATTGGTCGCCATCCGCGCCAATCACGCGGATTTTGGGGAATCGAATGCGGTCGTTGATGGTCGGTAAATCGCGGTTTGGTCTTTTTTCGGGTGCTGGAGGCATTGATAATTTGATAAACAGTGGGGTAGGTTGACAACTGAAGGTGCAGTCTAAGAATGAACCTTCTATCTTCGAGGTTCGCAAATTTCACTGGACTGGAAGCCGTCGTCAATCTTCAGAGAACAGGGGATGACTCGATCGTTTGGGATTGATCTAAGCAATACTCTGATATTTTACTCAGTCCGATCGGATTTCTGCTGAATTGTTACCGAACTTTCAATTCTCGAAGGAGAAACCCACCAGAAGCCGCCCTGTGTTTCGCAAAGTTTGCGGAACACAGGGCAGAACAGAGAGCGGCAAACTGCACGATCGATTTTGTGGCAGGGGCTGTACGCAGCCTAGCGGCAGAGAACCAGATTTCCCCTACTTCCCCTAAGTCCATTCGAGATCCAACCCTTTGTTGGACTGGAGATTTCTACCCAGGAGCGTCCCTCAGCGCTGACCTTCACCGTTGCTGGATTCGTTGTGAGTTCAACCTGACCATCGACTGGAACACCCCCTACAATCGGCGTAGTGGTGGAGGCTCCTTGGCGGATGACCAGCCCTTCAGGAGGATTGAGTACCCGACGGCACTTACTGGCGGGAGGGGCAGGAATTGGGGTGGGGTTGCCAGCGCACAGCTTTAGGTTGACGGCAGGGATAAAACCGCTCCGGGGCGCACTGATGGCGATCAATCCTCCAACGCCATTGTCCGACAGCGTAACCTTTGTTTCCGCAGGCAGTGTAGCAACGGGGGTGGGATTTGTCCCGCCTCTCGTTTCGTACAAGAAGGTAGGCTTATTCGTTTGGCGACACTGCCCAACTAGATTAGCCTGCGCGTGCGCGGGAAGTCCGATCGCCCCAACTGCGATCGTCGCTAGAGCGATAGCCCCCGCAACTCGACCTTGAAATATCCAACCCTGAGACATCTGACTCATAACAGCAACTCCTCACAGCCTTTAGGAAAACCAGCAAGATCCTACTCAAAATCCTTCAGTTTGCCACGAATCCGCCGAATCTTGTAACACTCTTGGGGCAGGAGCGGCTGCGCGATCGCCTTACCAAACTTTCCAGTCCTCCCACTGTTCATTAAAAATGGAGGTATCTGGGAAAGCGATCGGGTTGCCGTTGGCGTTGAGCAGCTTTTGCAGTTGCTCTAGCTGCGGCTCTGGGTTAGGCAAACCGTCCACCAGTTGATAGGGCAAGATCCCCCGCTCCAAGGCAAAGGCAGCGGTTGTCCCAGCCGCCGACCCCACCGACCACTCGAAGGAGTGAACTCGGTAGGCGGCAGCGACGGTGTAGCTGGTGGCGATGCTTTTGCCAGCGACCAGAAGATTGTCTAGCTTTTGGGGAATCAGCGATCGCAGCGGAATCTGACCCGGATAGGCCTGACCGTGGGCCTGGCGCACACCAGGGCGCTCGATGTTGCCCGGTTTTTCTGGTGGCGACTGCTCCATGCAGGGGTGAAAGTCGATCGCGTACTGGGCAATGCCAACCGAGTCGGGGAAAATGGTCGATCGGGTACGGCGCTGAATTTGGTCAGGCGGAGTGTTTTGCCGAATCGCCTGAGTTGCTTCCAGTCCCGCTAGGGCAATCCACAAACTGCGGTAGAGCGCTGGCGGCAGGTTGCGGTAGTACTCGCTCCGATAATCTGCTCTGGAGATGTCCAGCTCGTTCATGCGAAAGCCCGTCGGGTGGGCGTAGGAAGGCCGTCCGATAATCCGTCGCCCCTCTCGAATGTAGGGATACTTCGACAAGCCGTGGAGTGTGCCCATTGGTGACTGCAACCCGGTCAGTAGGCGATGGTTGGGTTCTGGTTGCTTCTGGCTCGGCTGCAACTGGGAATCCGTTGTCCCCGCTACTAGCCAGTAGTAGTAGCCCAAGGCCAGTTCTTCGCCGGATTGCAGCGTGGACGATCGCAGTCCGCCCATCCAGCCACCGGGGTCAAGCTGTCCGGCTTGCTGAAGCTGGTCGCGGCTGTAGATCAAGTTGTCTTTCTCGGTTCCCGGTCGGTAATCGTTGCCCCAAACCCAATTCTGCATAGAGATAGAGCCAGGACTGGAGGCCGCCAGGGTGAAAGGGCCAGCCTTCTCCTGTAGTTTCGTGGGCGGGTTCCAGATGCGGCGGTAGGTGAAGACGTAATCAAACACCGCCTTTTTCGGGTCAACATCGTAGCCGTAGTAGGGGGCGTAGCGATCGTAAAATGCGGGCTTTTCCTGGGGCTGGGCTGCTTGCGTCCGTTCCATCGCAAAGGTGTAGGTGAAGCCCTGAGTGCAGTAAGGATCGCCTGTTTCAGTGGGTGAGGAAGGATTGAGAGCATCGCGGCGATCGATCCCCAATTGGTAGGGCACATCACTCAGGGCGATCAGTTCCCCGGTTTCAGTGGCATCGATCACGAACCAAGGTGCGGTGACTGAGATTCCCTGAGCGCCAGCCAAGCGGGAAGCGGGGGGCGTGAATTGAATAATTTGTTTGGTGAAGCGAGGGGAGTCTTCGTAGCGGTAGGCATCGGCGATCGTCTGAGAGAGCGGCTCGGCGTTCAGAGGCGGTGTGCCAGAAGCAGGCTGGTGCTTGATGGCGATCGCGCTGACGATTTGCTTGCCGTCGGCGCTGTACTTCAGGTCTTTTACGACCGTGTTGGGGAACCACTTCAACTTGCCTTTGCCTTCTTTGGCGGCTGCTTGCAGCATCTCCGTCAGTATCTGCTGGGCATCGCTGGGCAAAAAGCAAGAGGCACTGACCCAGCACTCGCCGGGATTCTGGCGTCCGTACTTCCGCTCGATTCTCTGGCGTAGCTCGTTGTAGCCCCGCCCATAGAACAACAGTTGGCGCTGCTTTTTGGCTTCATCCAGGGCTGAGGTTCCCTGGGCGGTGAGTTGTCCTCCCAGCCAATCGGTGATTTCCGTAAGGCAGACCGATCGCCCCATCTGCAAAGCTGCGTAGGCCGTGGCCACACCAGAAATGCCGCCCCCTGTTACCAGCAGGTCGCATTCTACAGATTGGTTGGGCGATCGGGGGGCAGTCTGAGCGGAAGCGGGAGCAGCAAGGGCAGCAAGACTAGCCAGGAGCAATAGGGGGCGGAGGAGCGGGGAGCAGAAAGCGGGAAGACAGAAATTGTTCATGAAGACTGAGCTAAACAGCGGGGAGAGGAGTGGATTGATCAAGCTTCGCCAAATCTAGCAAATTCTAACTTTTTCAAATTTTGCAATTCTTAGTATTCTCAAATTTCTACGCCATAGTTTCCCCATTCTCTCCACAAAAAATTGCCATCTTTCCCCCTATTTCTCCACAGCTTATCCCCAGTTTAAGAATAGTTTTCCCCAGGGTGAACGCAGTAATCGGACTTTGCTGTTTCGGGACAAAAGGCGGGTAAAGGGAGAGAACGACGATCGACTTCTCCTTGCTTCATAAAGTTGCGTAACAAAAACAAGGCTGTGACCCGCATTCTTACGTTTGAGTTCTGAAAGTGGCGATCGAGCCGTAACATTTCGCAGCATTGACAAGCAGAAGGTTCGACTGCACAATGGGACGACCGCTACCCAAGTGCTTCGATTCAATAGAACTACGAAGGGTCAGCAGCTAAGAGTTAGGGAGCAGGGAACTTAAGCTTCTTCTAACACTTTGGCGGCTGATACTAATGTTCTAAAGAGTTGAAAGCGCTGCTTTGATCTAAGTTGCTTTAGTTAATCGTCATTTTTTTGACCACCCTAATATTTGCCGGAGTTGTATTTATGCACACCCCCATTAGTCTGATGATTGAAGTTCCTGAAGTGCTGCACGAAGCTATGGCTAACTATCTGGAAATGCGTCCAGATTGGGATCAAGATCGAGTGTTTACGGCTGCCTTGTCTCTGTTTCTTCTACAAAACCGCAGTAGTGATGCCCCTGCTGACAATTCCTATCAGCGCCAGACTTCTCGAATCTACCTGGACAGCTTGTTTAAGCGCCCGATCGGTCAAAACTAAGCTTCGGTACTGAAGCTCAGCTTCAGACCGCAACTTCAGCCTCAGATCGCAACTTCAGCAATTGCTCCCTAGAGATCGTTTCATACCTCTCCCTTTGTTCTCTCAGCACTCAGCCTAATCAGTATGGTTTACCAAATTTCAGCAACCAAGTTGCAGGCCTACAATCGATGCCCTTTCGCGTACTATTTGCGCTACGAGCGCGGACTGGCGACCAACGAATTCTTCGGCTCTACTTCCCTTGGGATCTCTCTTCACCAAGCTCTAGCTCAGTGCCATCGAGACTGGAACTATCAAGCTGCCATTCCCGATTTGCGCTGGGTACAGCACTGCTGGGAGCAGAACTCAGACGGTCTTACAGCCAACCAAATTGCTGAAGGCCACGAGATTCTGGAGAACTATCACCGCAACTTCATTGCTAACGAAGTTTCTCTGGCACAACCTCTAGCAGTAGAAGGAAAAATTCAAGGCTTTCTGCAAGTGGAAAGTTTAGAGTTTCTGATCATAGGACGGTACGATCGCCTCGACTTCATTACGGATGGCTTGGAATTGATTGACTACAAATCCGGTCGCGAGGTGAAAATTCCTGACTCAATGGAACTTGATGTTCAAATTGGACTTTACTACGTCGCCCTAGAGCAAACCTATCAGCAAAGCCTGCGCTATCTGAGCCTGCTGTTTCTGCGAACCGGAGATAAGGTTCAGTTTGAAGCCAGTTCTGACCACAAGGAACGGGTGCAAGCCACCATCAGCAATCTAGCGGTGCGGTTACGGTACGATCGCGGTTGGGAACCCACCCCAGGAACGCAGTGTGAGCGCTGTGCCTTCACTCGCTACTGCCCCGCCGTGACGGAAAATCCTATGCCTCTACCGGAAGCGCGATCGAAGTCCCAACTTCAACTAGCGCTAAATCTGTAAGAAAACTGAAGTAGCTTTGGGCCCCGTACCAGTCAGGTTTAGGCCAGATCAATATGCCAGACAAAGCAGAACTCAAGCAACTGCTCCAAGAGCGCAACGAGCATCCTGAGCGATCGACCGAGATTGATCAGCACATTCGCAGCCGTTTCGAGCAAGACTGCGCGATTCTGGTGCTGGATCTGTCCGGCTTCTCGCGGCTGACCATTCGACACGGCATCATTCACTTTCTGGCTATCGTTCATCGCATGACCACGATCGCCACACCGATCGTCGATCGCAACACGGGCCGAGTAGTGAAGCAGGAAGCTGACAATCTGTTTGCGGTTTTTCCAGAAGTCGAGGCAGCTGTCAAGACGGCTGCCGAGATCCTGCAAGCGTTTGAAGCGGTGAATACTGGACTGCCAGACGATCAGGATCTCTACGCCAGCATTGGCGTTGGCTTTGGCAAAACCCTAGTGATTGGTCAAACTGACTTGTTTGGCAGTGAGATGAATCTAGCCTGCAAACTGGGCGAAGATCTGGCTCGTCGGGGTGAGATTTTGTTAACCGAGGCAGCTTTTAAAAGGCTGTCTAAACCGGAAGAATGGACAGCCATCGAGCTTTCGATCTCCGGTTTAGATCTGACTGCCTACACGCAAGGTGGTCGTATCTTATAAGCTCGACTTTATCCATACCGAGGTTTTACTTGTCTGCGTCGCGCCTGCATTTGCGCTTGGTCACGATCGGGGAGTAGGCAGCTTCATCCCCTTGATAAGACCCAGCTGGATGTAGAGGAGTAGGCTAATTTTTTACCTTAAGCACCAATCAATTCCGGCATTTGCGTAAATTCATACTTCATTCAGTGATGCTCGCATCAATCTCATTCCTCTACCTCCGCTATATTTCGAGACGCAAGGGAGAAATAGCAAGGTTGTTTGAGTAATGAAGTTTTTCAAAGGGTACATTGTCAGTCTGTTAGATCCAGAGCTTATGCCCACAAGCTTAAAGACTGCTGCCTTCGTAGGCTCTTTACTTTTCTTGGTCAATCATGGACTAGCATTTCTGCGTGATCAGATGACCTCTGAGCGATGGATTTCCGTGGCTCTAACTTACGTGATGCCGTACCTGGTTAATATCTATGGTCAATACAGCTATCGTTCCCGTGCAGTAACCAAGGCCTCTTTGAATTCAACTACTCCGCTTGCAAAAGCACACCACCAATAGAAGCGAGAGGGTTACTTCCTCCCTCCACCCTTGAGGCTTCATTCTGCAAACTTCTTCACCCTTGATAGAGGGATCACAAGGCGATCGCGATCGGAAGTTTTCCAGCCGATACCGCTTCGCTGACCTTGCCCATTCACAACAGCGCCGCTAGTTTCCCTTCAGCCTTTAAGAAATAGCACTAGCGGCTTCTAGTAATGACTATCTAAGCGGAAGTCGGCAGGACGCTGTTCATGATCGACAAATTCCTGCACTCGGATTCGATATTCCCGCAGAGTTTCGTCAACCCAGTTGCGATCGCTGCTGTTGGCAAAGATATGAACCAGAGGTTCACCTGCATCCGGCAGAATCAGCACCCAGCTATCGTGCTGGTGGTTAAAAATTTTCACGCCATCCACCAGTTCCAGGCTGTCCACCGAATGGGTTTCCACCAGATGCCGCATGAGAGAGCCTTTAGCTGTCCAGGGGCAGCGCACAGTGTAGGTTTTATGGCAGATCCGAGGCAGATCAGCGCGGATTTGCCCCAGCGATCGCTCCTGAATTGTCAAAATCTCGATCAGCTTGGCAATGCAGAACATGGCATCGAAGCCAGGGTGAAGCTGGGGAAAGATAAAGCCCATGTCTCCACTGCCCCCTAGCACGACGTTAGGGTTCATCTGGCAGGCTTCCATCAGGGCAGTGGGATTGGCCTTTGTGCGAATCACTTTGCCATCGTGCCGCCGAGCCACTTGCTCCACAGCGCTGGAGGCGTTGACGGGAACGACGATCGTGCCTCTGGGATGGTGGGTTAGCATCATGTCCGCCATCAGAGCGGTCAGGACTTCGCCACGAATCGAACTGCCTGCGTCGTCTACAAGAATCATCTGTTCGCCGTTACCAGAGACTTGAACGCCAAAATTGGCCTTCAGGGCCTCTACCACATGACCCAGTTGGTTCAGCAGGCCTTCTCGATCGGTCGAAGTTAGGGTGTTGCGGCTGAGGCTAGCGTTTAGCACTACGGCATCGCAATCGAACTTGCCCAACAGCTGCGGCAACACAGCCCCAGAGACAGCATAGGCGTAGTCGATCACGACTTTGGAACTGCTGTGCCGCACCGCTTCCACATCTAAGTGGCGCTCGAAGCTGGCGCAGTAGAGCTCGATCGCCTGGTTTGCGTAGGTGACGTTGCCGATCTCGTGGATCTGCGCCCGGCGAAAATCTTCTTTGAAGTAGGCTCCTTCGATCTTTTTCTCGCGGGATTTGGAAACGTTGATGCCTTTGCTATCGATGAACTCAATCAAAATGTGGTCGAAGCGTTCGGGATGAACGCGAACGTGGATGCCGCCCGCCACAGAAAGGGTGGGCACGACCGATCGAGCCACGGGAATCGCCGTCGCCTCCAAGTTCAACACGTTCACCCCCACAGACATCAAGCCGGAGATCAGCGATCGGGACACCATGCGGGAAATGTTGCGCTGGTCGCGGGAAACAGTGACGTTGGCTCCGGGTTTGAGGGTAGAGCCAAAGGCCGCGCCCAGCTTGACAGCAAACTCTGGCGTGATGTCAATGTTGGCTAAACCAGACACGCCTCGTTGCCCGAACAGATTGCGGTGGGCAGATTGGCCCCAGATCAAGTTGATGTTCAGCGTTGCGCCGGATTCGACTTTTTTGCTGGGCCAGACGCGCACATCCGGGCTGACCTGAGCCTCTTCACCGATCGTCGAGAGCGGCCCAACGATCGCTCCCTCAAGCACATGGGCGCGGCGATCAACCCGTGCCCCTCGCGCAATCACGCAGGCTCTTAAATGCACCTCTTCGCCGATGATTGCGCCGTTCCAGATGATCGGGCGCTTCAGATCGGCATCGGCCCCGATCGTCACGTTGTCGCCAATGACCGTGCCTGCTTCAATCTGTACCCGCGCTCCAATTCGGCAATTGCTGCCGATCACCACCGGAGCCTCAATCCGCGCCGTCGGGTCAATGTAGGTGCTTTGCCCGATCCAAACTTCCGGCGATCGCTGGGAGTAGGGAAGTTCCAGCTTCACTTTCTGCTCTAGGGCATCGTACTGCACGTCCCGATAGGTATCCAGGTGGCCCACGTCGCACCAGTAACCTTCGGCAACATAGCCAAACATCTGTTCACCTTTTTCTAGTAACAGAGGAAATAGGTCGCGCGAAAAATCGCACTCCTGGTTGAGTGGCAGGTAAGCCAGCACTTCTGGTTCCAGAATGTACGTGCCCGTATTGACCGTATCGGAGAAAACTTCGCTGCTGGAAGGCTTTTCCAGAAAGCGCTGGATGCGATCATGCTTGTCTGTAATCACCACGCCAAACTCTAGCGGGTTGGGCACACGGGTCAAAATCAGCGTCGCTTTAGACTGGTTCTGCCTGTGGAAAGCGATCGCTGCCGTCAGGTCAAAATCACTGATGCTGTCGCCACTGATCACCAAAAAAGTGTCGTCTAGCAGCTCCGCAATGTTTTTAACACAGCCTGCTGTTCCCAACGGTTGGTCTTCCTCCACTGCGTAGGTCATCTGCACCCCAAAGTCGCTGCCGTCCTGAAAATAATCCCGCAGGATATCTGGGAGATAGTGCAGCGTGGCAATCACTTCGTAGATTTGATGGCGCTTGAGCAGATGAATGATGTGTTCGGCGATCGGTCGGTTCAGTACCGGAACCATTGGCTTCGGCAAATCGCACGTTAGCGGTCGCAGTCGCGTTCCTGAACCCCCTGCCATCAGCACCGCTCGCATAAGTTTCTCGTCCTAAAGTACTTGCTGAAATCCCTGCTTAGTCTCGCTTAATTCACCGACAGCAGCCACTCCTCACCTTCATCCTAGTGAAAATCCGGGTTGTTTTTGAGAAGGAATTGCAATCTGAGCAGATTGGCAAAACTGAGGCTAAATTCTGTTGCTGAAACGCTATCCCGGTTGAGTAGGATAGAACTGTACTCAGGCTGCTTATATTCCGACTGGTCATATTCAGTCTGGTCATGTTCAGACTACTTCGGTTTTGGCTGAGGGTTGGTTCACTACCCTACACTTCCCAATAGCGTCACGTTTCGTTACTTGTGGAGTGGACGATCGAGCCATTGAAGTTCCCGTTATTTCAGACCCCGTTATTTCAGACTTTGAGGATTAATCATGACAACGCTGATTGGTATCTTGCTGGGCGCGGTTTACGCTGGGGGAATTTGGAAGTTCTTGACAGGCTATCGGCACACGAATTTTTCCCAGGGTCGAGTCGTGCTGGCGCTGCTGTGGCCAGTGCTGCTGTTCAACCGTTCCTATCGTCAGAACTTTACAAAGGCGCTGAAGGGCTGATATCAGGCGCTGATAATCGGGTTCAGTAGGCGGGGGCAATTCAGAAGTCCCCTGTAGTCCTCCTTTTTGAGGTAGGGCTAGTTCACGCTATGCGAGCCAGCACACCCCACTTTATCAAGTCTTTATTGAGAAGAACTTGCAACTGTTCGATTCTGATGTATTGTTGTGAGAGAGCAGCTTATTGACTAAGTTTTGCAGTTGCTCAAGATAAAGCTAGCCTACAGCAGTAAAGGGGTTTGCATGGGCAAGACGAAGGGACAAGTTTTAGCTTTTAGCTGGGAGGGGCGGTTTCTCGGCTTTGGAACTGAGGATGGGTTCAAACTGAAGCAAATCCGTTTGCTGACGGCAGAAGGAGAGCGCTACATCAAACTTTCGAAAGAAGCCCGTGGCTCGATCGTGCTGACCCTGGTTCCGGGAGATTGGATACAGGTCTGGGGAGAGCAGAGCGTTAGCCCCGTCGAAACAAAGTTGAGAGCGCACCGTATTGCGAAGGCCTCGCCCACCGCTCCAGCACCCTACTCCCCAACACCTCATCTCCCAGAGCAACCTCGATCGCCCAAGCCTCAGCAAATTTTGATGTGTCAGAAGTCTACCTGCATGAAACGCGGCGGCAAGGCAGTTTGCCAGGCTTTGGAACAGGCGATCGACGCTCGGGGTTTGGGCGAACAGGTGACAATTCGAGGAACAGGCTGTATGAAGAACTGCAAAGCCGGCCCCAACCTCGTCATGCCAGACAAAACCCGCTACTGCCGCATTGAAGCAAGAGAAGTTGCGGCAGTGGTTGCTCAACATTTTCCAGCTCCGCCCCCTCTGCCCCAACCTGCTTCAGTTCAGCCTGTCCCAGTGTTGACCCAAGTACTCAGCAAAGTGGCCAAGCTAGAA
>DATNQR010000064.1:0-2022 GCA_036703905.1 Thermosynechococcaceae cyanobacterium | reverse complement strand
TGGCAGATGTTGGTAGGCGCTTTCGTGGTTCAGTTTGTCCTGACTTTGGTCGCCTGTAGCGCAGAAGCGCCGGGGGGCATCTTCGTTCCCAGTCTGGTGCTGGGGGCGGCGATCGGTCACTTAGTTGGGCTATTTGAGTTTGCGGTGCTGGGGCGAGAGCCGATTATCTACGCCATCACAGGCATGGGCGCGTTTTTCGGAGCCATAGCCAAAGTGCCGATTACGGCGATCGTCATTGTCTTCGAGATGACCACGAACTTCGATCTGGTGCTGCCGCTGATGATCAGTTCCGTCACGGCCTATCTAGTCACGGAGCGGTTGGCTCCTGGTTCCCTCTACACCCATCTGCTGCGGGTCAAGGGCGTATTTCTCGAAGCAGAAGAAGTGAAGGATGGACTGTGGGCCCGCCTAACAGCGGCCGATGTGATGCAGCGCAACGTGGAAACCCTGAGCGCTCAGATGCTATTGCATGAGGTGATTCAATCCTTCGCCGCCTCTCACCATCGCGGCTTCCCCGTTGTAGATCAGGGGCGATTAGTCGGCATTATCACCCAGTCCGATCTGGATGAGATCACACCAATTCAACTGGGACAGAACTTGCCTCTAGAGGAAATCATGTCTCCTCAGCCCATCACCGTTAGTCCGGGGGATTCCCTCACCCAGGTTCTCCACCTGCTTTCGCGCTACAAAATCTCCCGTCTGCCCGTGGTCGATCGCCGCAAGCTAATCGGTATCATCACGCGCAGCGACATCTTGCAAGTGGAATCGGACAGGTTGCGTGGTGGTGGTGAGGTTCAGGTAGGCCCCAAAGCCGAGCCGTCCTACGTGGTCTATCAAACTCGATCGCCCGCTACGGGCCGCGGTCGGATTCTTCTGCCCTTGAGCAATCCCCAAACCGCGAACGGACTACTGAAGCTGGCCTTGGCGATCGCTCAGGAACACCACTACGAAATCGAGTGCCTGCAAATTTTGTCCGTGCCGCGCCACACTTCTCCCGCCGAGATTGCTGTCAACACGACCGTCAGCCGCCGCCTGCTGCACCAGGCCGTCAAGCAGGGCAAGCGCTGGAACATTCCAGTTCATACCCAGATTCGCGCCACCCACAACGTTTCCCAGGCGATCCTGGAGGCAGTCAAAGATCGCCACGTCAATCTGCTGCTAATGGGCTGGAAAGGCACTACTTCTACACCAGGACGGATCTTTGGAGATGTGGTGGATACGGTCATCCGGCAGGCTGCATGCGACGTAGTAGTGGTGAAGTTGAGCAATAAGCTAACGGCTCTGCCCAGCCCGGAAGTGACGGTTCCCTCCCTGTCCTCAGTTCACACCCTGATACAGTTGGCGCGGATGAATCGCTGGCTAGTGCCGATCGCAGGCGGCCCCAACTCCCAACACGCCCTCACCCTGCTGCCGGCCCTAGTATCCCTCAGCCAGCAGCCCGAAATTCGCCTGTGTCAGGTATTTGCGCCGTCCCCGATCGCCCAGGACACTCAGATACTTGAACAAGATGCCGTGTTTTTGCGCCAGCGCACCCAGAGCAATGTCATCACTCTGCCCATCTGCTCCACCTCCGTTTCCGAAGCGGTGATAGACATGGCCCAGAAAGATCAGTGCGATGTAATTGTGCTGGGAGCTAGCCGTGAGGGAATGTTGCAGCAAGCCATCCACGGTAATATTCCCGAAGCGATCGCCCGCCAGAGCAACTGCACCGTGATTCTGGTCAGAAAAGCTGTGAGCTAGGCAAAACTTAAGAGGCTTTTTGAACCAAACATATGCGTTTTCTACACCATAGATTGCAGCACAGACCTAAACAGGAATGAGGGCAATTCATACTTGCATGCAGAAACATCAAAGCCTGATCACCAGCAATGATTACAGCATCAATCCCTGCATCAATCTCTGCCTCTGTGTTGCATCCCACACCAACTTGGTTGAGAAGCTTAAATGTTTACTAAATCAGTTCTTTCTATGCCTTTAGATATAGCGCAGGGCTGAACAGGAGCATTACTCTACTGGTAGTTT
>DATNQR010000063.1:0-3112 GCA_036703905.1 Thermosynechococcaceae cyanobacterium | reverse complement strand
CCTACAGGGCAACCGTCACCAACAGTTTCTCCCTCTGCCCCCTCTGGGAGTGCCCAGCCTGCCCCTACGGGGACGGCTCCCACCTCGGACTTGCTCAATACGAACGGCATTCTCAACAGCGTCAACCAGCAAATTGATGCCATCTCGAAGACGGTCGGGGAAACGCAGGCTGGGTTGCAGCAGCAAGCTCAACAAATTTTGAATCAGCCGATCGTGCAGCAGGCTCAGGGGGTACTGAACCAGATTCCCCAGCTAGGGGGACAAATTGCTGATATTGGCGACAGAATTGGCGGCTTGCTTTCACAGTTTAATCTCAATAATCTTTTAGGACTTCTTAATATCAACTTGAGTACAACGGCTGAATCCGTATCTGGTGGATTAACAAGTAGTGGCAATCAAGCAAACACAGCCGGAATTACACCAGGGGCTTTAATGCTGCCGGATATTGAGCAAGCACGAAGAGCAATTCAAACAGCAAAATCATCTGCAACAGAAGAGTTTTTTGGGACGAAGACAGGCGGTAATGGTAGTCCTCTGGTTAAGAAAGACCTGGAATCGTTGCTGATGACCAAAACAACCCGTGAGGTGGGGGAAGCAACAGCGCTATCTGCTGCTGGGCAAAAACAGTTAAAGGCTAATGCTGAAGACGCAAACCAGGCGCTTGTGACCTCCGCTAAGTTTGCTGAGAACTCGAAGACTCAAGATGTATCACAGAACATTTTGAGGAACATTTCCGGTCAGATGCAGGCAAGTCAGCAAACCGGAACGTTGCTGGCTGTGGACGCTCAACTTCGGGCCAGAGACGACTCTCTAAGAAATATCATCATTTCCAACACCCTAGATGAGATTCAAGGTGCAAACCTTGCGAAGCGGCGGACTGACGCTTCTGCGTATTCCGCAGCCATTACTCAAGGCGCTCAGTTCATGCTTCCCGGAGTCAGTGCGGAGGAACAACCCTAATGCTATTTCCATTGCCGTTGCTGGCTCAAGAAGGCTCTCAAGCCGCCGCGAGAGTCATTACTGATTCCCTATCTCTGTCTAACAGCATTGTTAAGTCCTGGGATCAAATTTGGAAGCTGACCCTCGATGCGACCGATGGGTTTTCTTTCTGGAGTTCTATTGTGAGATTTGCGTTAGGGCTTGCAGTATTGGCGCTCATTTATTACTTCATTCAGAACGCTAACGAAATTATGCGAACTCAGTCCTTTAGCAAAGTGATTGAGATGGCGATGGCTCCACTCGTTGTCCTGTTTTTGTTGGGTGGAGACGGCTATATGTTGAGTCGCATTGTTTTACTGCTACGTGGGGTAGGACGATCGTTGATTGCCCAAGTTTTGACGCTACAGCTTGCAGGTTTACCCATCAATAAATCTATTAGTCAAATCAACTCGAATTTGTACGCCATGCAGCGTATTCGGCAGGTGTTTCAAGAGTGTGAAACCTTGACGGGGAAATCGTTGACCGACTGCCTCAACTCTAAGCAGGCAGAAGCTCAGGGCATCATCGATCAACTCAGTCAGTCTGGCCCCCTACAAGCTGCTCAGGGGTTCCTTTCTACAGTCCTGGCAGCTAGTGGGCCGGGACAAGTCGCGCAAGGGACGAGAGACTTTAGCAGCTTCATGCAGGGGAACTTTACTCAGATCATTCAGGATCGCTTGATTCCTGTGATTCAAACGCTGCTGTGGGCGATTCAGTGGGGGTTCGTTAACTGCCTGGAAGCAGCACTCCTGCTCACCGCACTGTTTTCTCCGATCGCGGTGGCATTAATGCTGTTTCCTGTAGCTGGAAATGCTCTGTCTGCCTGGTTTTGCGGCTTTATAGCGATTCTGGCGATGCAGCTAGGATACAACCTGTTGGTTGGGCTAATCGCCGTGGTACTAACTTTCACCGATCAACAGACAGGGCAGGCTGGCGCGCTCGGATCCGCCAGCAACTTCGGATTTCTACTTTTCATCTCAATTTTCTCGCCTTTTCTCGCCGTCGCGGTCGGACGTGGGGGCGGAGCGGCTCTCTACGAGGGCATTTCTCGTAAAGCCGCAGCGCTGGCGGGGGCGGCGGTGCAGGTGGTCGCGCAAGGTGTCAAGTTCGCGGTGGGAGTTAGATAAATGAAATTACCAAGTTTGTTTAAGCGAAAAGAAAAAGAACATCAGAACGGGAACGGAAACGGGAATGGGCACTCCAGCCAGCCCCTAATGGTTCCAGTGCAGAGCGAATCGCGGCTGATGACGGCCTTCTTTGCGATGGCTATTGGGCTGGGGCTTGGCGCGTTAGCGCTGCTGGTACTGGTCGCCAATAATCGGGGCTTGGCCACACGCGGCAAAACCTACGTGCAGATGTCGGATGGCACAACCCAACTGGCTCAGGAATTCGACGTGCTGCACCGCCGTCCAGAGGTGATCAAAGCCACTGCGGCCCGATGGCTGCAACTGAGCTTTGAGTGGGATAACCGGATTCCCGGCAACGACACGCAGCAAGACCAGGGCGTGGATGTCGATAAGCAGAAGCAAAACAAGGTTCCAACAAAGGTGTACCTGGCTTCCTACTTGATGGAGCCAGGGTTTCGGCAGCAGTTTTTGAAGCTGATGGCAGGGGAGGTGATTCCAGTAGATGTGCTGACGGGCCGCCGGAAGTCGGTTGTGCGGTTCTACAGCATTTCAGATCCGCGCCAAGTCGCACAGAACCGTTGGGATGTGGACATTGTTGCTTCACGGGTGGAGCGATCAGCAACCCAAGAGTTAGGGGAAACCAAGCTCAACCGCACCATCACCCTGCAAGCAATTCCGCCGATCGACCTTGCCCTGAAGCAGGAAGACCCGGAGCTATGGCGGAAAACCATCTACGAACTGACGAAGGGCGGGCTGATGCTCACCGAGGTCAAACCTCTCAATCTCTAAGTTTCAGGGACGCTCGCACGACTTAGCTCAACGACCTACCCAATTAGGAGCCAATTATGCCGCCGCAAGAACAAGAGTACGCTGTGATCACCTCTGGGCGCAGCCGCAGCACTGCCACCGCTCAAGCCGAAGCGGAAGCCGAAACCGAACAAGAAGGGATATCTCTAGAAGAAAAACAGAGGCTTGCGGGGATGGATGAGGAAACTCAGTCCCTCATC
>DATNQR010000062.1:0-19972 GCA_036703905.1 Thermosynechococcaceae cyanobacterium | reverse complement strand
CTTCAGGCTGCGGGTGTCTGTGGTGATGCCGTGGAAAGGTGCATGAGGATTGGCTAGGTTGTGGGGCGTGGCACTGAGGAGGTCAGTCAGTTGAGCCAAGGTAGCGCGGCAGGTCATGGTGGAGTAGAAGGGGACTGGTGCTATTGAACGTTGAAGGGGGTCGCCTTTACAAGACTCTTACCAGAGTTGATTGTATGGGTCTGTGATACCAGTCTGTGACATTAGAGATACCTCTCGACATTGAGAGACATCAGACTGAATCATCGTGACATAGCCTTGACCTGCAACTGTAAATTTAATTCCCTTACTCGATCGACACGCCTCGCACCGATCTAGATCTGGCACGACTGGCGATCGGGGCAGCCTCGATCTGGCGTTCCCGGGCGCGGTGACCCTGGAAATGCTTCTGCCACAGATCCGGCGCATCCAGAGTTTCGCCGCCGTGCTGGGTCAGACGTTGCCGCACTTTACACAAAACAGGCGTATTGACACACGCACCGGATAGGATTACTTGCCCTTTCGTCAGTGCAGGCAGTTCTTTGAGCAAATCTCGCCCTGCCGCTTCCACTCCGTACTTCAAACTTTCCTGATCCACTGGATTAACAATTCGCATGATGAACTGGCTCATGCACTGGGACAGCACATCGGAATCGAGCTTGCCGGGCCGCTGGGTGATCAGTCCCACCCCCAGACCAAACTTGCGCCCCTCGCTCAGAATTGTTCGCAGCACCGACTTACAGCGTGAGGGTTCGTGGGCTGGCGCGAAGCGGTGTGCCTCCTCCAGCAGCACAAAGACTGGGTAGGGCAAGTAGTTCTCGTCGTCGGGCGTGTTCAGCTCCTTTTGGGTATTCATACGGGCCTGGCTGGCCTGGCGCAGCACGGCGGCACAGATCACCTGCTGTTCTTCCTGGCTGATCTCGTTCATTTGCAGAACTGTGACTTGACCTGGCTCAAACAAATCCTTGGGAGACAAATGCTGGTGCGTGTGAAAGTAGGGCGATCGCTCCAGCTTTTCCAGTTTCCACTCCAACGCTCCTGCCGAGGAGCCAGTTTTCTCATTCCCTTCATCGTCCACCTGCACATCCGCCTCATGCACGGCTGAGATCAGATCTTGAATCCCCCAGCGATAGCTGCCGTGTTTGTGGCGTTGCAGCAGACGAAAGGCTTTGTTGAGGATGGCCTGCTGGCGATCGCTCATGTTGGGCAGCAGGGTGAGGATGTCGTGGTAGTCCAGAGAGGATACACGAATGTGAACTTGATCAGGACTGAGGACCTGCACTTTGGGCGCGTAGCCATCGGCGGCGGTGAAGCCTGAATGTCCCCGCATTTCCGCCAGGGTGTTGTATTCTCCGTGGGGATCAAAAATCAGCACGGCGGCGCGGTTGTGGGGCAGCAGCAATTCTTCCACCAGCACCCCAGCCGTATAGGACTTGCCCGATCCGGTTCCCGCGAGAATGGCCATGTGAGTGCTAACCAGTTCCTTCACGTCTAGGGCGATCGACACAGCCTCACCTTCCCGCAGCAGCAGTGCGCCAATGTGGGCTGCGCCGATTTCGCCTGGCTGCTTTTTATTGAGAACCCGTTGCAGCAGCCCATCGTTAGCCAGATGCACCTTTGCACCCGGATCAGGAGTGCGCCGAGGATTCATGAAGCCCAGACGATCGTCAAAGTACCCAATCACATCCACTGTGACTTCGTAGATTTCCGGGTTGGCATAGGTGAAACCTACAAGAGCCGCGATCGCCTCTGGACTAATCTCTGTGTCCGCAAAAATTCGATCGGGCAGGTGATCGATCAAGCACCGCGCCGAAATTTTACCCAGAATTTGTAGCGAGGGTTGCCGCAGATCAGTTGCTGGAGGGCGAACCTCATAGTAGACAAATTCGCCGATTTTGACGTAGCGATTGTCGGCGGTGATGAAGACGTACTGATTGCCGGTTTCCCCTGGCCCCTTCACCGTGCCGATCACTTCCGTTCGGGCTGTGGGAGTCGGAGCAGATCGCGTCAAGTGGGTTGGCAGCAGATCGTTTGCGTCCATTTGCCCTCGCTGTCAAAAGCTGAGTCAGAAGCTGATGTTAACGGTTATAGCAGCTTATGGCTCTGGGAGAACGATTGTTCTGGTCGATGTGGGTCAGATTCAGCGATCGTCTCTGCTTCAGTTGCTCTGGGGGTTCAACATAGCCTCAGAGGGTTTTACCAGTAAGCCCACGGTGAAGCTAGTGTTGTCCCCTGCCGCTATAGAGTCAGACAAGTTATCAGGAAATCACGGATACTCCCTCATGGGAAGCGGTGTAACCTGGAACAAGCTAACTTCCTACGCGCTTAGTAGCAGTGTTGGGGCCAGCCGCGAAACTGTGCGATCAGACAGCAAGGACAGAAATGCTGGATGCAAGCCACCATGCAATCCATCTGAGCAATCTATGCGAGGGATTTAGGCTAAAGCGCATGAAAGATCGACAACTAGGGGCCACTCTCATCGCCAGCAACAGCAACTCTGGAGGCGCACAATCGCCCCTAGAGGTTGTGCCTGCTTCGGTTTCTCAAGCTCTGAGAGTTGCGCCCCAAGAGATTGTTCCTTTCAACCCCCTTCTCGATCGCGCTTTTCTAAAAGGTTTACAGCGTTTTTCTCACCTGCTGACTGGCAGTGAGCAAGGGTCGCTGCTGGCAGAAATTGCTCCGCTCTTAGGCGAAATTTTTCAGGTGGACGGCTGCATAATCGTGCTGGCTCTTCCCACCGCTCCCCGTGCAGAACCTCCCCGTGCAGAACTGTGGGGTTGGCTCCAAGCTAGTGGCTGTTGTCAACAGTTCAGCATCCCTCACCCTGAATTCACCAGCTGGAATCTGGCGGAGTCGATTGCGATCGCCGATACCACTATTCTCTCCTCAGCCCTCCCTTCTGCGTTGCAGGTCTGGGCTGCCGTGGGTTTGGCAGCAGACGCTGTGCGCTCCGTTCTAGCCCTGACGATCGCAGTTCAAGGACGAGTGGTAGGGACTGTCAGTTTGATGCGCTCCCAGGTTCACCACTGGACAGAAGCCGAAGTCGAGGGACTCAGAATTATGGCAAACCAATTGGCGATCGCGGGTCAACTTCAGACTCAACAGGCGGCTCAACAAGTTCTGGAGCAACGGGCCCGACATCAGGCGATCGTGAATCAGCTAACCTTGGCCCTCCAAAACTCTTCCAGCCTGAGTGATATTTTGCAACTGGCAACGACGGGCAGCGCTCAAGCTTTCCAGGTCAAGCGGGTCCTGCTGCTACGGTTGAAGTATTGGGAACCGCTGCTTAGAAGCCGCTCCCCTGGAGAAATTCCTCGGGCCAAAGCGACGGTGGTGTGTGAATGGCTAGATGACGGGCAGGAAATGCCCTCTGCTCTGGAGCAGTCCTTCTGGATAGCGGACTGTGCTTTGAGCCAGCAAGCCTTCCTTCGCGCTCAGTTTGCTCAAACTCCTCTGCAACCTGCGACCGTCGATTCAGAAATCGGGGCGGCTCCAGTATTTAAACTCGATCGCTGGTCTAGTCTGCTGATTCAACCTCTAGAAAGCCACGGTACGGTTTTGGGCTTTCTGGTGTTGCAGCACGACGAGCCGCGCGAGTGGCAGCCAGAGGAAATAGAACTGGCCAAGCTGGTGAGCGCTCAGTCCAGCACGGCGATCGTCCAAACCGAAACCCTGAAACAAGTGCAAGCCCTGGTGGAGAAGCGCACCGCAGAACTGCAACAAAGTTTAACGGTGCAGGCGAAGCTTTACGAGCGCACTCGCCAACAGATCGACCAATTACGTCACTTGAACCAGCTAAAGGACGAGTTCCTCAGCACCATTAGCCACGAGCTACGCACACCCCTAACCAGCATGACGATGGCGATTCGGATGCTTCGCCAGATTGGGCTGAAGCACGATCGCGGCGATCGCTACCTCGACATTCTGGAGCAACAGTGCGCCCAGGAAACCAAGCTGATCAACGACCTGCTGGCCCTACAGGAGTTGGAATTGAAACAGGCAGTGATGCAGCTTGAGGAGATTGACCTCAAAGAGATGGTTAAGGAGTTGACGGCTGCGTTTGAGACTCAATGGGCAGCGAAGGGGTTGAGCGTGGAGCTTAAACTGCCCAGAAGTGCCGTGCGGCTGCAAACCGATCGCGACAGCCTCAAGCGAGTTTTACTGGAATTGCTGACTAACGCTGGCAAATACTCTGACCCCAACACCACGCTCAGCTTACAAATCACCTACCGCCCTGCTCCGGCTCATGAAATTGTCCTGGCGCTGCACAACATAGGGGTTGGCATTGCGGCGGAAGAGTTGCCCCACATTTTCGATAAGTTCCGCCGCACCCCCGTCGCTAACCAGAACGCGGTTCAGGGAACCGGGCTAGGATTGGCCCTCGTCAATTCCCTGGTGCAGAACTTAAGCGGGTCGATCGCCGCTTCGAGTCGCCAGATCAGTGCAACTTCGTCCTACGCCACCTGCTTCACCCTGACGCTGCCCCAGATTCCAAGCCCTGCTTGCGCATGATTCGGCGAGGAGCTGATGGAATTGAACCAAACCTCCATCAAGCTTCTGGCAAGATTCTGAGGTAGGCTGGCTAGAAGGTCTGACGCTGAACTCGTTGAGGAGCGGCTGATTGATGGCTCTCACGATCGCTTCGGTCACAACCGAGACTCCATGCTGAAACCCACTGCCCCATCCAAACCGCGCTGGCAGCGTGCCAAGTATTCTCCTTTGGCGCGGCAGGTGGACATATTTGGCTCAGCCGCGCGGTTTGCGTTTTACCTATGGTGGGACAGGACGATCGCTCGTAAATTGCCGCGCCACCGCAATCGCCGTGCTCAGTGGTTGGTGGGAACACTGCTGGATCTTGGCCCCACTTTCATCAAGATTGGGCAGGCTTTATCTACCCGTGCCGACCTGTTGCCGTTGGAGTATGTGAAGGCACTGGGACAGCTGCAAGATCGGGTTCCAGAGTTTAGCGTCAGCGAAGCAATCGCCATTATCGAGTCGGAACTGGGTAGTCCGCTTCACACCCTGTACCCAGAGTTCAACTCTGTGCCGATCGCTGCTGCCAGTCTGGGTCAGGTGCATCGGGCCAGGCTAGCCACGGGGGAGGAAGTGGCCGTCAAAGTGCAACGGCCGGGACTCGATCGCTTATTCGACCTGGACTTCAAAATTCTGGGGCGGCTGGTGCAGTTCTGCCAGCGCTACTTGCCCTGGACGCAGACCTACGACCTGGAGGAAATCTACCTGGAATTCTCTCAGATTCTCTATCAGGAAATTAATTATGTTCAGGAAGCGATCTTTGCCGATCGTTTTCGTTATAACTTCCGTCATCACCCGCGCATTCTGGTTCCAAAGGTTTATCCCAAGTACACCACTCGCAAAGTCCTGACAATGGACTATATGCCGGGAATCAAGCTCAACGATCTCGCTAGCCTGGAGGCCTGCGGCATCAACGTCAAGGAAGTCAACCAATTGGGCATTTGTGCCTACCTGAAGCAGCTATTGCAAGATGGCTTTTTTCAGGCTGATCCCCATCCAGGCAACATGGCCGTTAGCCAAAATAGCTGTTTGATCTTTTACGACTTCGGCATGATGGCGGAAGTAAGATCGGTGGATCAAGCCCAAATGGTCAGGACGTTCTTTGCTGTCCTACGAAAAGATACCGATCAAGTATTGGCGACACTGACCTCAATGGGCCTGATCGAACCCGTTTCTGACCTGACTGCCGTGCGGCGAATTGTGAGCTTTATTTTGGAGAACTTTACCGATCGACCTGTAGCGCTCCAGGAGTTTAACCAGATGCGGTACGAGGTCTACACGCTGTTTGAGCAGCAACCTTTCCGGCTACCCGCCAAAATGACCTTCATTCTTAAAGCCCTGACAACGCTGGATGGAGTTGCCCGGAGCCTCGATCCTCAGTACAGTCTGATTGCGGCTGCCAAGCCTTTTGTCCAGAGCATCGCTTTAGAGAAGAAATCCAGCAGCTTAAGCGAACTGGGCCGCCAGGCCAAAGAATTTGTGCTCTACAAACTGCGCCAACCCAGGGCTTCTAGTCGCCGTTTGCGCCAGCTGGAAGAGCGCATTGAGCAAGGAGAACAGGAACTACGCCTGCGATCGCTAGAAACTGAGCAAGCGCTCAAAAGCCTGCATCTGACCACTCGCAGCTTATTCTACGCCTGTGGTACGGGCTTTGCACTGCTATCAGGGGTGTTGCTGCTGGTGAGTGCCTACCCAAACTGGGCGATCGCTGCCTTCGTAGCGGCGGGATTCAGCGCGATCTTCCTGCTGCGATCGCTCCTCCGCCTCAGAGGGTGGCTGAGAAGTTCTGCTGTTGATAGCAAGTTCGTCTGATCCCCCTGAATTCTCCTCAAGTTGCCCGGCCTAAGGCAGCAGTAGGCTAAGCCGAAACACAATGACAATCACAAACCTACTGCAAGCAGGAGTTGGAGCTGGCTACAGAATTTCTGAGATGCTAGGGATTCGATTTTTTGCGTGGATAAATAGTTTTGACCTATAGCTGTGGACAAACAACTTAGGACATTGGCTTTGAAGAGGGGTGGAATCCCTGCACTCTGTCCTAACCTATGAGGCTATGGCTATACTTCAGAGCTTGATGGGACAGATGGGTAAGCAAACGGGTTGGGGGTCATGGGCCTGGCTGCTGGGAGTGTTAGGCGCGATCGCTCTGTCTCTATGGCTTGGGTTCCAGCAGGATCTCCTCAACCCCAACGGCTGGCCACAGTTTTGGCGCTTTGTTGGAGCCAGTCTTCATCCCGATCTCAGTGCTGAGATAGTGAAGCTAACCTGGAACGCTACGCTCAAGACCCTTGCCCACGCGGTGTGCGGGACTTGCTTGAGTCTGCTGCTGGGGCTGGTTGGCGGGGTGCTGTGCTCTGAGGTGTGGTGGACGGCGGTTTTTCATCGCCGCACTGGTCGATCGCGATCGCTCTGGCTGGGGGCACGGGCGCTGCTGGCATTTCCCCGCGCCATTCATGAAATGCTGTGGGGCTTGTTGTTCCTCAACCTGTGGGGGCTTGACCCTCTAACGGCGGTGCTGGCGATCGCCCTGCCCTTTGGAGCTATCACCGCCAAAGTTTTCTCGGAATTACTGGACGACACGCCTCGCCAGCCTCTGCTGGTGCTGCTAAACAGTGGAGTTGCGCCGTGGACTGCTTTTGCCTACGGACTGTTTCCTCTGGCGTTTCTGAATTTGCTGTCCTATGCCTTCTATCGGTTTGAGTGTTCGCTGCGATCGGCGGCCGTCCTGGGAATCATCGGCGCAGGCGGCTTGGGCTACGAGATTCTTCTCAGCCTGCAATCCCTCCGCTACGAGCAGCTTTGGACGTTCTTCTACGCCCTGTTTGCCCTAAACGGCTGCGTGGATTTTGCCAGTGCGGGACTGCGGCGACAGTTGGGGTGTGCGACGCGGCTGGATTTGCACACCGGTAAAGTGGGCCGGTGGAGAGGCAAAGGAATGGAGAGCGGGAAGATTCTGGGGTTGTGGATTGGCTTAGTCGGGCTGGTGACTCTGAGCTTCTGGGTGGTGGGGGCGGACTTCAGCAAGTTGGGGTCGCCGATCGTCTGGTCGCGGCTCAGTGCGATCTTGCAATCTTTCTTTCCGCCAGATTTGAGTCGGAGCGGGGAGTTGGTGGGCTTGGCAGGGCAGACCGTGGTGATGGCAGTGTTGGCGATCGCTCTGGCAGCTTTTGGGGGCACACTCCTTGCTTTCCCGGCAGCCCATACGCTATTTCTTCCCGGTGGGCTGTTCCGTCCTCGACGGGACGATCGCGGCTGGGGGGCGTGGCTGGTGCTGCTGCTGGTGCGATCGTTCCTGCTGCTGTGTCGGGCAATTCCGGCTCCGATCTGGGCCCTAGTAGCGCTATTTGTGCTGTTTCCAGGAATTCTGCCAGGGGCGATCGGGCTAGGGCTACATAATCTGGGCATTCTGGGGCGACTGAAGGCGGAGGTAGTGGAAAACCTGGATCAGCGACCGCTTGAGGCCCTGAAGGCCCAAGGTGCACCCAGTTCCCTCGTGTTTCTCTACGGTATTTTGCCTCTAACGCTGCCCCGCTTCACAGCCTACACGCTCTACCGTTGGGAGGTGTGTATGCGGGAGACAGTAATCGTAGGGCTAGTGGGGGCAGGGGGTTTGGGCTACGTGCTGACGGAGCAACTCAGCAGCTTTGACTACCGCAGCTTAGGGGTAACGCTGGCGGTTTTCCTGGGACTGACGTTTGCAGTGGATTGGCTCAGTGCTGTGGCGCGGCGATCGCTTCGGTAAGAAGACGTTTGAAAAGGTATAGCCATAGTCTCATCGGCTAGGACGGTGTGCAGGGGCGGGTCTGGTTGGTATTGAGTGAAGATGGCGAGTATCAAAAGAATTTGTTCCGGGGACAGCAGGCGATCGAGGTCGCAGTATTTCCTGAACTGAACCTCAACTTGAAGCAGATTTTGGCATCAGATTTTGGCAGGTGTTGGGGTTCGCTCACAGTTGATCGGCATGAGCCGCAACGGTTTGATAGAAGTCTTCCATAGCTCGAACGCAAGTTTCGTCGTCGTACAGGTGGGAATGTCGATCGCGCATGTGCTCGAATAGCTGCGCTCTTTTAGCAGCATCTAAGCCTAGGGTCACTGCGATCTGAATGTACTCCGCTTCCGAGGAGGCGATCGTCTCCGGGAGTCCCAGCATTTGCAGGATGGCGGCGGAATGGCGACCCCGCATGAACGCTCCCGGCAGAGTGACGATCGGCAAATCGCAGGCGACCGCTTCCAGAGTAGTGTGGCCGCCCGACCAGCCAAAGCTGTCTAAGAACACGTCGCTTACTTGGTTCAAGTTCCAGAAATCCGCCTGACTCTGGGATGGCAGCATAACGCAGAATCGATCACTATCTAGCCCTACCTCAGCAAAGGCAAACTGGAGACGCCGCAGAAATTGAGCCGCGATCACCGGGTTGGGTCGGGCGATGAAGACAAACTGGGCCTGGGGTACTTGTTGGGCGATGGCTGCGAAAACCCGATCCTGGCTAGGCAGAATCTTGCTCAGCATCTGGCTGACCAGGTAGACCACTGCGTCCGGCCGCAAGCCGAAGTGCGATCGATCCCGCGTCGGTGCAGGAACGTCGGGCTTGGCGAAGGCAATGCCAATGTTGGGCAGACGCACCAGTTTTTCGGTGTAGTGGGTCTGGGCGTTTTCCGGCTCCATCAGATCGCTTGACAGGAAGTAGTCGATCGTTGGCAAACCAGAGGTAATCGGATGGGCCCAAGTGGAACACTGCACCGGGGCCAGGCGCAGGGCCGCCAACTGTGTCATGAGGGGCTGCATCCCAATTTCAGGAAACACAAGAACATGGAGTTGGTCAGCGCGAACCTGCTGGCAAACAGCCGCCAAGTCGTGGGGAATGCGGTAAAAAGCATCGCTGTGGTGGCGAAACTCCTGCCCCAGAGCATCATCCACATCAAAAATATGGTAGGCGTGGATCTGGAAGCGATCGCGATTGTGGTGGCGGAACCAGCCCAGAATCAGTTTGCCAACGGTGTGATCATGCAGGCAACCGGAGACGTAGCCGATCCGAATTCGGTCAGCGATCGGCGGCATCTCCAACGGTTGCGCCCACTGGGGATAGTGCGCCGCCATCGTCTCATGCACCCATTGGCCATACTGCTGCTGCATCTCGCGATCGTTCTGGTTCTGGTAGCCCAGAAAGAAGTTAGTGTGCTGGGCGATGGCCACGAGCGCTTGCTCAGTGTCGGCGGGAACTTCCTGGATCAGCGTTGTCAAACCCTGGGAGAAGCGATCTCGGTGCTGGTCAATCTCCGCCATCGACTGAGCAAGGATCGGCAACAGCAAATGTTTTCTCAACCGCAGTAGTCCCGCTTCTGGAAACTGAGCCGCTGCCTGGGTAGCCTGAGCCAGCGCTGCCTGAATCTGCCCCATAGTGACCAAGAGATTGATCAGTTGCTCGTGCAGCCGAACAGTCGGATAACGATCGACTCCCCTCCGCGCCACGGCGATCGCTGCTTCCCATTGCTTCACTTTTTCGTAGCAGTCCGTCAGCGCCTCGTAAACTCCGCCGTTAGCGATCGTGGTTTCAATCAACGCCTTTAGGTGAGGAATAGCCTCGGCATGGCGCTGGCGCTGATAGAGGTTTGTGCCTGCAAACAGGTGAATCTGGGCTGCATCTGTTGCCAGGGTACGGGCTAGCGCTAAGTTGTGCAGCCCATCCTCATTCTCTGGATCGATCGCCAGTCCTGCTTCGTAGGCCGCGATCGCGGCCTCTGCCTGCCCCTGCACCAGCAGCACATTTCCTAAATTGAGGTGAGCACCGAAGAAATCTGGATCGATCGCGATCGCCTGCTGATAGATCACCACAGCCTGAGCCGGATCACCATGCTGCGCCACCAGGTTTCCTAGGCTGTTGTAGGCTTCAAGCAACTGCGGCTCGATCGCGATCGCCCGTTGATAAGCGCCTGCCGCTCCAGGAATGTCCTTAAGGTTCTCCAGCGCTGTGCCCAAGCCGTGCCAGATTTCTGCACGATCGTCTTGCTCCAGCAGTTCCAAATAGCTCTGCTTGGCCGCGGCGAACTCCCCCGCAGCCAGAAGTGCTTGAGCCTCCTGATACAAACCTTCTGCATAGCTCTCGGAGAGCTGCTGCATAAACTTTGAAATGTCCATCGTGGGAAATGTCCATCGTGGGAAACGTCCATTGTGGCGCTGCTGTTCTCCTGGTTCTGTCGCTCCAGCTTTGTTTTCCTGGTCTACTTCGACTGGTCTACTTCGACTCTAATCCGAACCTTTAGTTCTCTTTTCTCTCTTCTAGCTGAAATCTTCAACATGAAGCGACAAAAAAGGCCCTCAGGCCCTCATCAGAGTCGATGAGAGCTAAAGGAAAAGTGGATAGAACTTACGCGAAAGAGATCAAAAAGTGCAAGAGATAAGGGTTTCGAACCTCAAGTGCGTGAGTCCTAGAACGGTTTCCCCGAAAGAATGTACCCGTCGTGCAAGCGTCTCGCTTGCACGACGGGTACATTCAGAGCCAGAGATCCCCTAATGGACTGGGAGGAA
The DNA here is from genome assembly GCA_036703905.1 of Thermosynechococcaceae cyanobacterium. Lineage (GTDB taxonomy): Bacteria > Cyanobacteriota > Cyanobacteriia > Leptolyngbyales > Leptolyngbyaceae > DATNQR01. The sequence goes on along the minus strand of DATNQR010000062.1, from coordinate 8,919 downwards.
TCTCGTTATGCTTCATCCAGGGCTGCAATACCCGGAAGCTCTTTGCCTTCCAGAAGCTCTAGGCTCGCGCCACCGCCCGTGGAAATGTGGCTCATGCGATCAGCCACGCCAAACTTCTCTACTGCCGCCACCGAGTCGCCGCCGCCGATGATCGTGGTGACTCCAGAGGGAGTCAGGTCGGCCAGGGTGCGGGCGATCGCCTCAGTTCCCGCGGCAAACTTGTCGAACTCAAACACGCCCATCGGGCCATTCCAGATCACCGATTTGGTGCTAGCCAAAGCTTCCTGAAACACCTTGACGGAATCAGGGCCAATGTCTAGACCCATCCAACCATTGGGAATTGCCTCCACGCTAACGGTTTGGGTGTTGGCTTCAGGGGAGAAACTGTCCGCCAGCACCACGTCGGTGGGCAGCAGGAGTTCTACGCCCTTTTCTTTAGCTTTGGCTTCCAGCGCTCTGGCCAGATCCAGCTTGTCTTCTTCCACTAGAGAGTTGCCCACGTTCAGACCGCGAGCTTTGTAGAAGGTGAAGATCATGCCGCCGCCGATCAGCAGTTTGTCTACTTTATCCAGTAAGGTTTCGATTACGGTAATTTTGCTGGAGACTTTGGAGCCACCGACGATCGCCGCCAACGGGCGCTGGGGATTTTCGATCGCGTCTTGCAGAAACTGCAACTCTTTCTCGATCAGCAGTCCAGCTACAGAAGGACTCAAGAAGTGGGTTACGCCTTCGGTGGAGGCGTGGGCGCGGTGGGCTGTGCCAAAGGCATCGTTGACGTAGAGATCCGCCACGGAAGCAAGCTGTTTGGCAAATTCGGGATCGTTCTTTTCTTCGCCAGGGTGGAAACGCACGTTCTCCAGCAGCAGCACATCACCATTTTGCAGTTCGCCTACTTTTGCCTCAACTTCTGGGCCAATGCTGTCATCGGTTTTGACAACAGGCTTGCCCAGCAGTTCCGACAGGCGCTTGGCAACGGGAGTCAGGCGGAACTTGTCCACAGCACGAGCAGCAAAGTCGTCCCCTTTGGGCCGGCCGAAGTGGCTGCTGAGGATCACCTTGGCTCCTTTAGAGGTCAATTCCTGAATTGTGGGCAGGGCGGCCCGAATCCGAGTGTCGTCGGTGATGTTGCCTTGATCGTCAAGCGGCACGTTGAAATCTGCCCGCACGAGGACGCGCTTACCCAACAAATCAGAGGATGATAAACTTGCTACAGTCTTCTTGGACACTGAATCTGCCTCCCGAATGAGTCTTTTTATTCATTGTCTACGATCGTGGCCTCTCCCCAGAAAAGAGGGGAAATAAGAGAGAAAGTCTCAATTCAATGCAAGGCTGATATATAAGAGCCTATCGATTTCTTTAACTCAAATTTCGTTTGTTTGGAGTAGGTATGTTTGAAACTGTTTTATTTCCGGTGGATCAGAGCCGGGAAACGCGGCAGGCGATCGAGACCGTGGTTAAACTGGTGAAATTTCACAACAGCCGTCTGGTGCTGCTGTCAGTTGTGGAATCTGAAGTGGCGGAAGGCGTGATGAGTTCTCCAGAAGCGATCGCCGAACTCTTGACCACGGTAAAGTCTTTGTTCACTCAGCAAGGACTGGAGACAGAGGCGATCGAGCGCGAAGGTAAGCCTGCATTTACGATCTGCGATGTGGCGGACGAGATCGAAGCGGATGTGATTGTGATGGGTTGCCGAGGCATGGGTTTGACAGAAGAGGGCGCAGCCGAAAGCGTCACCAACCGCGTGATCAATCTCTCGCCTTGTCCAGTGCTGGTTGTGCCCTAGCCACCCCGATTTACTGAGACAATTTGTGTCGATCGTGCTGCATTATGGCTCCAATAGTGACGTTGCACTGAGCGCCCAGCAGAATGATCAAGCTACTAAGTTGCAGCCACAGCAGCAGCACAATCACCGCTCCGATCGCGCCATAAACTCGGTTGTAGTGGCCAAACTGGCTCACGTACAGGCGAAACAGACTGGAGAGGAACACCCAGAAACCCGCCGCCAGCAGTGCCCCCGGCAAAATAGGGGTTCCCGATGTCCAACGACTGGGGCCGAAGCGATAGATGAAGACAAAGGCCGCCACAACGATCGCTAGGGCCAAAGGTAAGTTGAGGTGTTGCCATGTGCCAATGACTCCACCTTCATCTGTACTGGAGCTTGCCACGATCCGAACAAAAATATCACTGATGAAAACCAGAGTGGAAGCCGCCAGCATCAGCAGGAAAGTCCCGATCGTCAGGGACAAAGACACAAGTTTAGCTTTCCAGAACGGTCGGATTTGCCGAGTTGGGATCTGGTGAATTTGATCCAGGGCATTCATAGCAGCGCTGATGACGGCGGACGAAATCCACAGGGACGCGATGAAACCGAGGGAAAGCAGGCGAAAGTTGCCGGCTCGGCGAATCTCTCCAATGAAACCCTCTACTAGGAACAGCGCTTCTTGGGGCACAACCTGACTCAGTTGAACAACAAGCTGCTTGAAAGTCTGCTGCGGCGCGGCAACTCGGCTGATCAAGGTCAACATTCCCAAAATGGCAGGAAACAAAGCCAGCATGGCATTGAAAGCCATTTCTGCTGCCAGTCCAGGCAGGCGCTGACGACCGGCCTGCCGCCAAATTTCCCGCAAAGTGGCGGGGGTAAGATGGCTCCAGAAGCGCAGAAAACGGGGAGTCGCCATAGCGATCGCAAGACCTCATGAAGAATTTCAGACTACGCTACCAAACCTGGGTTGAGATAGGAAAGCGCGATGGTTACAGGTCTAAAACCTCTAGGACACAAGATACTTGTAGATCTGAAATGCTTACAGGTCTGAAGCCTCTAGCGCATAAGATATTCGTAGGTTTGAAGCAAGGTTTTAACACTTTTGAGGTGTTCCGGCACGATCGTTGCGGTTCCTGCTCCACTTCCGGGTTCCAGAATCAAATCCCCGATCGTATCCAGCGCCCGCTCGTTGATCGAATCGAGCAAAAGTTCTGGCATAGTCAAGTTGGCTTCGGCAATTTTTCGGAGGGTAGGGCCAGGGTTGGACTGCTCGACGATCGCCTGCAGCGCTTGAAACTCATGCTCTGGTAGCTGCATGATCAATTCTGTCCACTCATCGGAAAACTCCGAGGGTGAAGAGGCCGGAGCCTGCTCTAGCTTAGGAAAGCTGGGCAAGTCGAGGCTCGGAGTAGAAGAAGGGCGGGGACGATCGACTTGCTTGGTTAGCTGAGGAGAAGGGGTAGATTTGGTGGCTGAACTGCCGTTGCTGCGGGGTCGCTCCACCTGCACCGTAACCACGGGCAATGGAGTTTCCCCCAGTTTGCCTAGCTGCTGCTCCAGTTCTTGCTTCTGGTGGCGGCGATCGACTACCTGAGTTTCCAGTAGGCGCGACTCCTCATGGAGAGCATTAATCTCGGTTTGTAGCTGCTTCAGGGCTGCCTGCAAAGGATGGCGACCAGAATCTAGCTCTTGCTTTTTGGTTTCAGCATAGGAAATAAAGCGCTCTAACTCGGCGCGGTTCTGCTCTAGCTCCTGCACTTCGGCGCGGGCTGTAGCCGATTTTGTCTCCAATTGGGCGAGTTCCTGAGCCAGGCGATCGCGCTTCTGGCGGTACTCCGTCACCTGTTCCTTCAGTGTTCCTAACTCGATTTGCAGCGAGTCCAAGCTGACTTCGATCTTGCGCTTGGCAGCAGCAGCATCAGCAAGAACCTGACTGAACTGAGGAACACGATCGTGGGGATCTTGAATTTCCGTAGGCAGATTATAGGGTTGGACTTCGATCATCGCTGTGCCGCCTTCAGCGCCAGCTAGATTCCAACTCAAGTTTTGGGTAGCCGAACCCGCTAACTGCAATTGCCGAGTCTGAAGCTGCATAGAATTCAGGGCTGCCGCCACCTGCTCCTTCTCCTCCAGCATTTGAGTAAATTCCTGGTAAGCCTCGAACCGACGCTGTTGCAGCGATAGAATGTGTCCTCTGAGGGTTTCCAGGCGATTTTCCTTTGACTGGCGAACACGCCTATCCACCACGGCAGTTGCCAGATAGACTCCGGGCAGCGCGACAGCGCCCGTGAACAGCGATCGACTTAAGTCCCGGCTGGTGAGCAACGTGATTCCGAAACTAACGCCAAAGGCGATCGAGCCTAGCAGAAAGCGATTGTTCACCATGACAGGAAGGAAAGATTGAGATTACTCGGCAAGGCGTAGCGCTACTAAAACTGCCCCTGATAGAGCGGCATTTTCTAACACTGGAGCTTTTCCAGGTTGCGCTGACATTCTAGGTTGAAGTGGGAATTTGAAGGCATTGCCCTCAAACCTCCTGATCACCTTCATCTCGACCCAAAGGTCAACAGAAGCTAATACTAATGTTCGCTTTCAGTAGCCGTAGCTTAATAGTAATCCGCTTTAGTCAAATCGGAATCAACGTCACGAATGACAGAGGCGCGGGAAGTGTGTAGATGAGCAAAGCTACAGTCCAGCTTCGGGAAAACTGAATTTTCAGCATCTCAAAACTGCCGGAAACCTGACTTTTCGCGATCGCTCATGAGTTCCCAGCAGAGTCGAAGCTTAACCTGGAGCCAACCTGGTGATTAACTTCCCTTGATGCTCTAGATCTACAGTGTTAGCAACGATACACAGAAGGCCTTTTTATGCTCCAACCCCACAGTTCAGGGGCAGCTTCACAGCCGGATCTGCGTCGGCTTCTGGAAGCGCTTTACCAGGAAAGAACGCTGTCTGCCTTTCGTGGGGGTCAAGCGATTCCGCTGAAGGATCAAGAAGTCTGGATTGTCTATCGAGGAGTAGTGCAACTCAGCACTCTGTATGCAAATGGCGACGAGGCACTGCTGGGTCTAGCCAGTCCGTGTATGCCGATCGGTCTGCCTATGACTTTGATTCATCCCTACCAGGCCAGCGCTATGACGGATGTAGATCTGCTGTGCCTGACGCTGGCAGAAATCGATCAGTCGCCTAGCCTGGCGCGGGAAATCTTCCATCAGCTCAGCCGTCGCCTGCGGCAGTCCGAGGCCATGCTGGCAATGGTGGGCTGCCGTCGAGTAGAGGAGCGGCTGCGGCAAATGCTGCTGCTGCTGCAAATGGAAATTGGGCAACCCGTGGCTGGGGGAACTCGCTTGAGCGTGCGTCTAACCCATCAGCACCTTGCTAGCGCGATCGGCACTACCCGCGTCACCGTTACCCGCCTACTGGGACAAATGCGAGAAGCCGGGCATCTTAGGTTAGACGAGCAGCGCCACATCATCCTGCCGATCAGTCCTCGGCTATAGTCCAGCCACTCGCTGGGGAGTTGCCTGTCTCGCCGGCTGCATGATCACCGCCGAGATGGGCACAATTCCAGTGTGAACGCTGTCCAGCGATCGAGCCGCCTCCCGCGACAAATCTAGGGTGCGATTGTCCACATAGGGGCCGCGATCGTTGATGCGGACAATCACCGCTTTGCCATTCTTCAGATTTGTCACCTTGAGATAGGTATCAAACGGTAGGGAAGGATGAGCAGCAGTGAGAGCATCCTGGTCAAAGATTTCTCCTGTAGCAGTTTGCCGCCCGTGGAAATAGGGGCCATACCAGGAGGCGACACCCTGAATTTCCGCTTCGGTTTCCTGAAGGCTATACATTCTTGCTTGAGCCTCTGTCAGGGAGAACGGCGCCTGATCCAGCGTCGATCGCAGGACGTTTACCCAGTCCACCGTCAGAATTTCTGGATGGCAGTTCCAGGCAGCTCCCACTTCCTGTCCCACGGTAAAGAGGGTGCGATCGCCCAATTTGGCTGCGGGAACTCCTCGATCGAATCCTGGCTGAAGTTGACTTAGATCTGTCGCCGAGTTGAGGATCTGCCGAAGCTGTTGGGCAATCTGGTCGGCCTGTTGGCGGGTCGAAACCTCTACCACGACTCGATCTCTGACCCGCACCTGGAATCGGGCCGGGCCTTTGGGCGAAGAAGCAGCCTCAACTGGGGCGCAAAGTCTAGCCTTAGTAAAACCAAGATTGCCCTTAGCGCTGCTTGCTTTGGACTGAGCAACCTCAGCGATCGTTACCAAGGCTGGATTCGTACCGGAAGACGAGGGGCGATCGCTGGATGATCTGGCAATCAGCCGCCAACTCCAGACTAAGTTCTGCATCACATTAACTGGAGTGGAGAACAAAGAAGCTGGAGCAAACCGACCAGACGGCACGATCGGCGACGAAACCGTATAGGAAACGGGAGTGATCTGCTCTGATGGGACGGGTTTGGTCAGAAAGGTGCTGCCAAACAGCCGCCAGTTTGTTGGAGCTTTGCTCAGACTAGCCTTCTGATCCTGTTCCGATTTCGCTTCAGGTGGAGAAGTAGAGCGATCAGCGAGCACCCGTTGGGAAACGGCGGCTGAAAGGTTTGACAAAATCCGACCGAGCGGGAGACGTAGTTTTGGCTGATGACCAAGAGTAGCCGCGATCGGTAGATTAGGAGTGACGTAATCAGGTTGTTTTACAAGGTCGTGTTGAGAAGGGAAGAAGCACCCTACCCAAGAAGCGACCCATACGAGTCCAAAAAATGCCATGAAATTTAGACGTTCTTAGATGCACAGCAGATGCAAAATCCAGCATAGATTAACGTTGTTGAAGTCATGAAAGTATCTATCCATAGGATTATTCTCTGAAGTATATCCTAAGTGGTCACAGCCCTCAATGCTTCGCTCCGCACTGATCCCCTGCCGCAGGGTAGCTTTTTTCGTTCTGCGTGCGCCTAGTCTTGTACACAAAAAGCTTCTCTACTCACCTGAAATTGTGTTCTGATCCCCACTCTTTTCCTAAGCAATGATCCCCAAAAATTGCTGCTTACAATTCCTCAACAAACGTGCCAAAACGATAGCCCCTACCGTAGATAGTGCTGATCAAAGTTGCCTCTCCATCCGCCTCAATTTTGCGACGCAGCAGGCGAATTTGGGCGGCTAAGGCATTGCTGGTGGGCTTCTCCGCAGCTTCCCAGAGGTGCTGGTAAATTTGGTCGTGGGTCAGGAGTTGATTGGGGTGACGCATCAGGTATTGCAGCAGCTGCACTTCCTTCTCGGAAAGCTCGATCGTCCGCCCCTGCCGATAGGCCACCTGATTGACCACATCCAGTTCTAGGTCTGCTGCCCGGAGACGCACAGCAGGCTCGATCGTCCCACTGGGGCGACGCAGTAGCGCCCGTACCCGTGCCAGCAGTTCTCGTAATTCAAACGGCTTCACCAAATAGTCATCTGCGCCAGCATCCAACCCTTCCACGCGATCGTCGAGGGTGTCTTTTGCCGTCAGAAACAGAATGGGCGTAGCATCTCCCCGCGATCGCACCTGCTGGCAAATTTCCAACCCCGACTGCTGCGGCAGCATCCAATCCAGAATCAGCAGATCGTAGCGCTCCTGCTGGGCCAACTGGCTACCCTGCTCCCCGGTGGCTGCTACCTTTACCGTGTGACCTTCACGGGTCAAGGCCCGACTGAGGGCGGCTGCCATTTCAACTTCGTCATCTACTAAGAGAATTTGCATAGCGGCAAGGTATTCTGAAAGCTATTCAGATCTTAGGCATCTCTCAGGTATCTCTCAGGTATCCAGTTGGACGTTGGTAGCGATCGGGCGTGGGTTGAAGTGTCGGGAACCGTACTGCGGGGGCATCAAGTTGCTTCGGGGCTGGCGGCAGTCCCTACGAGGCGGGGACGATCGAGCTGCAAATGCCCTTCTTTCAAGCTCTGGGATTGGATTTGACAGCGTTCTATCCCGCTACTCTCAACCTGAACTTGCAGCCCTGGGAGTTTGTCCTCCAGCAGCCGGCTTTTACCTTTCGCCAAGTGCATTGGACAACTGCCCACCCACCAGAAGATTTTTCCTTCTCTGGCTGTGTCCTGGTGTTCCACGGCATCCGGTACGATGGGTGGGTCTACTATCCCACCCTGAAACCAAAACCGTTCATTTTCAGAACCCTTCAGTGCTGGAAGTTCTCGCGCCTGAGATTCCGGGAATTGGCTACGGCGATCGAGTCACCCTGCACCTTAACTCCAGAGAGATTTTGGTGAAGCGCGATCGCTAGCCAGTCAAAGAGAAGAGACACCTCAGCGAATTCAACTTTTTCCTTATCAAGTCTTCCTTATCATGCTGACTGTTGCCCTGCCCAAAGGCGGATTGCTGGTTGACTCTATTCGTTTGCTCAAGTCCGTTGGGCTAGATTTCAGTGCTTTGCTGGAGCCAAAAAATCGCCTGCTGCAAATCACCGATCCTACCCACACTGCCAGAGCGCTGCTGGTGCGGAACTATGATGTCTCCGTCTATGTGGAGTATGGACAGGCGCAGTTGGGCGTTGTGGGCTACGACGTGCTGCGGGAGAAAGCGCCGCCAGTAGCTCACCTGGCAGATCTAGGCTTTGGCAAGTGCCGGATGTCGGTGGCGGTGCAGCAGTCCAGTCCGTACCGATCGGCGCGGGAACTGCCGCTCTATGGTCGTGTGGCCTCCAAGTTTGTCCACTGCGCCCGTGAGTATTTCAACAGTTTGGATTTGCCCGTGGAAATTGTGCCTCTGTACGGTTCGGTGGAGTTGGGCCCAATCACAGGGATGTCAGAAGCGATCGTAGATCTGGTGGCCACGGGGACGACCCTGCGGGAGAATGGCTTGGTCGAAACGGACGTTTTGTTTGAAAGCACGGCGCGGCTAATTGCCCATCCGTTGAGCTATCGCCTGGGTAACGACAACTTGCACGATTGGATTGACCAGATCCGCCAGCGTGTTCTTCAAGAAGTTCCCTAGGGGCAATCACTTGATCGCTCTCCCATCCGACAGGAGCAGATCTCAAGATCAGCCCCGCGATCGCTTCCGGGTAAGCCAGAATGAGGACGAACACTGAATTGGAAACTCCGGGTTCGCGTCCGGTGAGCCACGAGTCGCGTGAACTAAGTTATGTCTCTGCTTCTATCCTTTCT
>DATNQR010000061.1:0-7727 GCA_036703905.1 Thermosynechococcaceae cyanobacterium | reverse complement strand
GATCGCTAATCTCTGCATCGCGGCACTGCTAGGGGCAAGATGGCTGGAAGCAGGCTATTTCCCCCTCAGCAATCTGTACGAATCCCTGTTTTTTCTAGTGTGGGGCATCACCGCCATGCACTTGGTAGCGGAAAACATGGGTCAGAGTCGGCTGGTGGGTGTGGTGACTGCTCCAGTAGCTATGGCGATCGCTGCCTTCGCAGCCCTAACGCTACCGGGGGATATGCAAGCCTCGGCTCCCCTGGTTCCAGCGCTGAAATCAAACTGGCTGATGATGCACGTCAGCGTCATGATGCTGAGCTACGCGACGCTGATGGTGGGGGCGTTGCTGGCAATTGCCTTCCTGGTGGTCACTCGTGGGCAGGCGATCGAGCTACGGGGCAGTTCCGTTGGCACGGGGGCCTACCGCGACAGAGGTTATCAACTGCGGCGGGAAGGGGAACTGGTGACAGCGACCAGCGCGATCGACGCTGGAACCCCTGGCACTGCTACTGCCGTCCTGACTCAGCCTGCCCCAACTATTGCTCTGTCGCCCCAGCGCTTGACTTTGGCGGATACCCTAGACAACCTGAGCTATCGGATCATTGGGCTGGGCTTCCCGTTGTTGACGATCGGTATCATTGCGGGAGCAGTCTGGGCTAACGAAGCGTGGGGTTCCTACTGGAGCTGGGATCCGAAAGAAACCTGGGCCCTAGTCACCTGGCTGGTGTTTGCTGCCTACCTCCACGCTCGAATCACCAAAGGCTGGCAAGGTCGCCGTCCCGCTATTTTGGCCGCTACCGGATTTGCTGTTGTCTGGATTTGCTACCTGGGTGTCAACCTGTTGGGTAAGGGTCTGCATAGCTACGGCTGGTTTCTTTAGGAACAGTTTTAGGGGATGGTTGGACAACAATCTGAGGCACGATCGCAATGGATGAGCAATTTCAACCCCTAGACAACGATGAAGTGCTGTTTGTCAGCGCTGGACGAATTCTGATGCTTAATCCAACCTTCAAGGTTGGGGAGTTGTTGGATGGGTTAGCCCAGGCAGTCAGCGATCGCGAGGAAGACTGGTCTGATGAAAGCGAAGGCTGGTTTGGGGAGGGGCTAGAGTGCCAAGTTTTGCGGTTTGGCACAAAGGGCTGGCAACGGGGGAAGGTGCGGCTGCGCTTGGAGTTCAGCCCACTTGAAGACCGTCCCCCCAACAACCGACGGGAAGAAATTCGTCGTTCAGAACGACTGGAATCTCGATCGCCTCGGCCCGTCGAGAAGCCTGAACCTCGCCCGGAACCTCGATACAGTGAGGAATTTGAGCCAGAGGACGAATACTAGAAACATTTAATTAAAGACACTGGAGTATGAAGGCCCATCATCTCGAAACGTCTTTAGCGAAGTTCTGAAGGGCTGAGTCCAGGAGCAAGTTTAACTTTCTCATCAGCCAGAGCGCGCGACAAACGGCAAGCCGAAGGTTATGGGGTATTCACCCACACTTGCATATCGGTTAGCTGGAGGGGGCCGAACTGAGTTGCTAGGGCTACATCGGCCGCATCCCGACCGTAGGCGATCGCTATTCGATTGCCCCGTGCCTCTTTCTGAGTTGCATCAAAGGTGTACCAGCGATCGCCTACAAACGCCTCAAACCAGGCGTGGAGGTCCATCGGATCAAGTTGATATAGATAGCCCACCACCATGCGGGCAGGAATGCTGAGGCTGCGGCAGAGGGTGATACCCAGATGGGTAAAATCTCGGCAAACGCCGACGCGAGTTTCGGCAGTGTCTAGGGCAGAAGTCGAAGCGTTGCTGGTTCCGTACTGATACTCCACGTTCTCTTGAATCCAGCGCCGAATTGCTTCTGCTTGGTCGTAGCCAGGAGTGGCGTGGGCGACAATATCGCCTGCCAACTCTCCTAGCTGATCGGCCTGGCAGTAGCGACTGGGCAGGAGGAATTGGATCACGCTGTCGGGCAGGTTTTGCACAGGCACGAAGGGAGAGCCGGGGGCTACATCGATCGTTTCAGCTGTTTCTACGCAGGCTGTGGTTCGCACCTGAAACTGGCCGGTGGGGGTCAGCAGTCTTTGGCACAGGTTGCCGTAGGAGTCGGTATACTCCACGATCGGCACACTTGGCTCCAGCAAGTATTCTTCCTGAATTACCCACTGACCCATCCCACTGCGGGGTCGCAGCATCAGAATGACGGGGGTGGGAGCCGCCGCTTCAAACGCAATTCGACAGCCAGCTTTCAACCGCATTGTCCTATCAAGGTTGCTTCTCAAACTTTCAACTTGATGCTATCTCGATCGACATGACAAAATGATGCCCTAAGCGGCAGAATCGCCCTTCTTGCCCAAACTGCCCTAGCAAGTGGTAAAAATTGCCTCTTCAGGCGTTCTGTATCCAAACCTCTTACTTAGCAGCAAGCTTTAGCTGTTGCTGCACCTCTTTTCGACCTTGCTGCGCTAGAGATTGCTTTGGATTGATTTCCAACGCTCGATCGAGGGCCACCAGCGCTTCTCGATACTGCCCTAGCTGCTGAAGCGCTGCCCCTTTGCCCGTCCAGGCATAACTATACTTCGGGTCAAGCTGAATGGCTCTATCGTAGGCAGCGGCCGCAGTCTGCGGCTGTTTCATGGCCAGCAGCACACCGCCTTGATTGAACCAGCCCAGAGCAGAGTTGGGGTCAATTTGGACGGCGCGGCGGCTGGAATCCAGGGCGGCGGGGTATTGCTCCAGCAGCCAAAGGGCGGCGCTGCGGTTGGCCCAGATGTCCGCTACGGTGGGCCGGTCGCTAAGGGCTTCGTTTTGCAGCGCCCGATCGTAGGCCGCTACGGCTTCTGGGTAGCGGTTGAGCGATCGCAGAATTCGACCTTTGTTAAACCAACCCTGAGCATAATCCGGCTTCAGGGCAACTGCCCGCTCCACTGATTTCAGAGCGGCTGTCTCCTGCTTGCTTCGCCACTGAATCACTGCTCGATTGCTCCAGGCTTCGACATAATCGGGCTTGAGGCTAACTGCTCGATCAGCTGCCTCGATCGCTGCTTCCAGTTTCCCCAGTCCCGCCAGAGCCACACCACGCTGATCCCAGGCGTAGGCAATGCCGGTTTCGCTCCAGCGACCGTTTCCTGCCATCGCTCGATCGCTCTGCTCTAGAGCCTCAGCATACTTGCCTAACTTACTCAGTGCTGCGCCCCGGTTCACTAAGGCCAACGAGTAGTCAGGAGCTTGCTCCAACGCTCGATCGTGGGCCGCGATCGCTTCGGTGTGCTTGCCAGACTTACTCAGCAAAACTCCGCGCTGCGTCCACAGAGTTGCGTCAGTAGGGGAAATTGTCAGGGCCCGCTCAACAGAGGCGATCGCCTCTGGCAGCTTGCCTGCCTTTGCCAACAGATTTCCCCGCAAGGCCCATGTAGAAGCTTGCTGAGGATTGGCGGCAAGCTGACGATCGCAGTCGGTCAGGGCTTCCCGGAGGGCACGATTTCCACTCTGGCACAGCTCACCGGGGGCAGAGGCTACTGGCGAGGTTGTCACTGGCGAAGCTGTCACTAGCGAGGCTACCACGGTGCGCTTGGCATTGCTTAATGCTTGATGGAGCAACCCGATCGCCTCAGCTCTAGTCAGAGGCTGTGTTGAATCACTTCCTTGCAGCGCCGTCAGAATTGCCTTTTGCTGCGAAGGTGGTAAACCGTTGACATAGCCCATCCAAAACCCGATTCCGTATTTCTCGGTTGCTCGTCTAACCAAAACCTGCAAATGCTCTGGCGCGATCGATTCATCCGGTCGAAATGTGCCGTCTGTGAACCCGCGCACCAGTCCTTCTTGCTGCAAACCGGCGATCATCGACTGGGCCCAATGTCCCTCAACATCTGAGAGCTGATCAGGTTGCTGAGGTTCAGGCGGCACGGTTTCAGGCGGCACGGTTTCAGGAAGCACGGTTTCAGGAAGTAGGGCAGGTGGAGCGATCGCCACAACCTCCGCAGCGCTGGCGGCATTCTGCGACTGCAACCAGTCCCAACCGAAAACCTCACTGGGATGATCAGGCTGAACAGAAGCAGTTTTGGGGCTGAGATCTAGAGCAGCAAGTGCAGCCAGAGAATAAACAGCAACGGTGGGGGGACGCATCGCGATCGCTCCAAGCAAACAGATCAAGTCATTTGCTTACCAGTTCAGGCGCGCTAGTCAATACCCGGAAATTCGATCGCTCAGATCTTGCTTTCCTTCACCGCTTCTTAAGTTCTGTTGACTTTTCAATCAAGATGAGGGTGATCAGGGAGTTTGAGGGCGAACTTTGCTAGGGGGAAACGCCTTCAAGCTCCTACTTCAACCCAAAATGTCAACACAGCCTAGCGTAGATCTTGCAGGAGTCGGATTTGAACGATCTGCCCTGGCTGAACCGTAGCTGGTTTGGGAGATGTGAGCAACGTAGCGGCCGCACCCACAGCCGCGCCCCCTGCTACGCCCGCGCCGGAAAAGCCACCGATCAGCCCTCCCGCGATCGCCCCAATTCCAGAATTCACGGCTAGATTGCGATTAGACGGCTTGAGGTTACCCGCCAATACATCAGACTGTGCCACCAAAGGCATACTGCGTCCCTGAAGCGAAATGGCTTGAGCAACAAAGCGGCTCCCCGCCTGATCCGTTTCAAACCGTCCGATCACCATGCTGTCCTTCGGCGCGAAGACATTGCCTGCTTCGTCCCGAATTTCGGAGTGCAGCAACAAAACTTCTTGTTGAGGTGTGCCGGGACGGAGCTTGAGGGAGGCAGTTCCCGGATAGCGCAAACTCAGCAGCGCTCCAGCCGTTAGACTGCTGCTCGATCGTAGTGCTTGTCCCTCTGGGAGCGGTTGCCCAAACTCGATCGCCGGAGAAACTGAGGGCGGTGCAGAAATAGGCGCAGCTGGGACGGTAGTAGGGGCGGCGATCGATTCTGACTGCAACGGTGGCACACTCACAGTCGGCGCTGGCTGCGAAGGGGCGATCGCAGGAGGCACGGAGGACGCAGGCGATAGCGGCGGCACGGAGACTGAAGCTGGCCGGCTCGTCGCTTCTAGAGGCGTTGCAGTCTGAAGCGATTGAGCCTGAGTTGGTACAAGGTCTACTGAAGATCCTGACCCACCAGGGCTAGCAAATCCTCTTTCAGATGAGTCTCTTCCAGATAAGTCTCTTTCAGATAAGCCTCTTTCAGATTCAGATATTGAGGGCACTGCAATGGTTGGAGTAGCAGGAGCAGTGGGGAGAGTTGAAGGAATCTCTAAAGAAGCCGGAGCCGCCGCAGTGGGAAATAGTGTTGTCGGGTTGGGAGATACCGGACTGTCCTGGGTTACAGACGCTGGCGGCGTGGACACTTCGCCCTTGAGCGGAACAGGTGCAGAACTTTCTGGAACAGGCGGAACGATCGTAGCCGCCTCATCCCCTGCGATCGGTGCGGGCACTTCGCTTACGAGCGGGGCAGGGTTAGAACTCGTAGGTAAAGCGGGCGGAACGATCGCTGCTGTCTCACTTCCAGCGATCAGTGCAGCCATTTCAGGGGCGATCGGCGGAGTCGTAGTGGACGGAAGCGCAGGTGGAACGATCGCTATTGGAGGCTGAGGCGGTTCAGTGGTAGGGGGCGCAACAGGAGGGGACGCAGCAGGAGCCGAACTCGGTGTGGGTGGCAAGGCTGTTGCTGGAGTGACTGCCGGGTTAGGCGCTACCGCAAGTGGGGGCGGCACAGATATGGAAGGGGCGATTGTGGGAGGGGCGATCGCCTCGCTTGACTGCGCTCTGTCTGAATTGGCGGGCTGAGGGGTCGATCGGGTTGCGGTTGTCGTCGAGTCTGCCAGCAGCGGACGCAGCACCCAACGAGAATTGCTCGATGTTTCCTCCAGTTTTTGAAGGTTCACCTGACCAGAGGCTAGTCGGGTATCGGGGGCAAGCTCCATAACGATTCGGGTCACACCTGGCTGAAACTGCGACACTCGCACTTGCCGCACCGCGCCGCCGTAGCTGGCTTGAGTTTTGACTCCGGCGATCGACGTTCCAGGCAAATCCAACACAATTCGAGCCGGCTGGGCCATCACAAAGTAGCGTGGCTGGGTTCCGTCTTTAACCGTTACTTCCAGGAGGTTTGTACTGGGATCGAAGCTCCAGCTGGTGAGGGAAGCTGCTTGAGCCGGGGTGATCATCGTGGCGATCGCGATCGCGCTACCCACTCCAATTCCCCACGGGACAGACGAACCGGAACAAAGCGACAGAACTGGCTCAAGCTTGTGGCTGAACATGGTGCGGGTTACAACGATAAAACTGGCCACTAGAATAGTCGTCTTATCCAAAACCGCACGAAAAGTTTTTCAGACCGCCATATCAGCCCTCTACTCAGCCCTCTACAAAGTTCCGTTGGCTTTCAAGATGTAGTAGCGAGGGAGTTTGAGAGCTTTGCCCTCAACAAGAATCCTTGGCTGGGCGCAACGCCCCCATACTCCCTTCAAACCCAATGTTCTAAGCTGTCTGTCTACAGCTATATCTACAAACCAGTTTTTCTACAGAGCTTGATCCGACCGCTCTTCTAGCAAAGCTTGAAAGCGCGGATCGGAGCGAACTCGGTTAAAATTCGTGTCGCTGTTGGCCATGACGCGGCAGAGGTAAGGGCTAAACCCCATTGCCTGGTGCAGATTTTCCACTGCGCGATCGGCTTGTCCCTGCAACGCATAACAACACGCTCGCCCATACCAGGCGTTGGCATTGTCAGTTTTGATTTGAAGTGATTGGTCAAAGCTGATCAGGGCTTCGTCGTAGCGCTCCAAGCGGGATAGCACCATGCCTCGATAGTTCCATGCGTAGTAGCAGCTAGGCTTCACCGACAGGGCAGAATCCAAGCTGTGCAGGGCTTCAGTGAAGCGATTCAGGCAGGAAAGCGACACCGCCCGGTTATACCAAGCTTTGTAGCTGTCGGATTTGAGTTCTAGAACTTTGTCGAAGCTGGCGATCGCGTCTTGATAGCGACACAGACCTACCAAGGCTTTGCCGTGGTTCTGCCAAGCTCGGTAGTCATCTGGCTGAAACTTCAAAGCGCGATTGAAGCTGCTAATGGACTCCTCATAGCGATTCAGCTTGGCCAGGGCAATCCCTTTTCCTTGCCAAGCTGGGGCAAACTTGGGCTGAAGCCCCAGAGCACGATCGAAACTACTGACGGCCTCTTCATAATTGCCTGCGCCTTCAAGAGCGTAGCCACGGCAGCTCCAGGCTTTGTGGTCTTTAGGATGGGTCGTCAGGAACTTGTCGTACTTCATCAAAGCACTTTCGTAGTGCCCCAGCTTTCGTAAAACATAGCCCTGGCTGTAGAGCAGTTGGGAGTCTTCACTCTGGTTCATAGCAGTGACGAGAATCAGGTGTCAGGGATGGAATTCAAGCTTAAAAGTTCGGCGCAAGTCCAGCAAAGGACAAGTCCAGCAGATTCAGTAGATGCTTTATTGACTACTACGCTATACCCTACACCTGGTTTCTCTAGTTCCAGCCGTTGAGTAGGGCAGAAAATCGATCGTCCTGCCGGAGGGGGTCAAAATCTGAGTTGGTTTGAGCAACGGTGCGATACTCATGGGGATCGAGGGCAACTGCCCGTTGCAAGTTTTCCAGGGCGAGTTCCAGTTTGCCTTGCAGAGCATAACAACAAGCTTTGTTGTAGAGCGTGTTGGGGCTGTCTGGCTTCAAAGACAAAGCCCGATCGTAGCTGGCGATCGCGGCTTCCAGCCAGCCCAAGAAGTAGAGGGCATTGCCTC
>DATNQR010000060.1:0-2378 GCA_036703905.1 Thermosynechococcaceae cyanobacterium | reverse complement strand
TGGGAGCAATCGATCTACGAACTGCCGCCTACGTCCACGCCCTAAGCCGTCTGGGGGAAGCCCTCACTGCCCAGGGAACGCGGGATTATTACCTGAACGGGCACTGATTCTAGGGGAAAGTGTTTCTGTATTCTTCCTCGGCCTGGGCGATCGCGATCGTCACAGCTTTGGCGCGATCGTCGGGTCGGAAAATGCGCTTGGCAATCCGCAAATAGCCGGACTCGGCGCCTAACGAAGCGGCTGCTTCAGCCACGCTGGGCGTGTTTACCACTGCCGCGACAGACTGGGAAGGCGTGGGAATTGGGACACGCTGGAGTTGTTCGGCTGAGAAGAACTTGAGGGGTAATTCTCGATCGGCGCAAAACTCCAGTAGTCCCGTCTCGTCGGCTTTGCGATCGAGGGTGCTGAGGCCTGCGATTGCACCTTCCGCCAGGTGGAAGGTGCGAAAAGTGGATTGGATAGCCTGGGCGATCGTCGAGGCGGGTATGCCGCGATCGCAGCCGATGCCCACCCACAGCACCCGTGGATGCCACTGCACCTTGGGAAGTCCAGAGGGAAAACTGGAGGCTGGATCGAACCGTCGCTGCATTGGACTGATCCAAACTCGCGCTTGGGGAGCCGATCGCGCTACTCGATCAGGAAATTCAGGAAAGCCAAACTGAAAGGGATGATCAACCGGAAGCTCGGCTTGCCACTGGGTTGATCCAGTCTCTTGAATCACCTGCACCGGAACAGCTTGAGCGATCGCTGCCTTAACCTCTGCCCAATTGCCCGTGCCCCGCCGCCAGCCGAAGGGAAGTCCCAGGGTTTCGATGTCCAGAGTTCGCAGGCTCATCTAGCTGAAATCTCGCAGCATCTTCTTGAGTTCCAGCGAGTGCATTTCTTCCTGCCCAATCATGGTGCGGGCGAACTCTTCCAGATACACGCTGGCATCTTTCACCACGTCCAGCAGCGTTTTGTAGAGATCCAAAGCTTTGTGTTCATGGGACAGGCTTTCAGAGAGAATGTCGCGCACGTTGTGCTGGTAGGTTTCCTCGATCGGCGCGATTTTCTGGCTGGGGTGGCCTTCCAGTCCGGTCAGCAGTTCACCAACTTGTTGCGCGTGGAGCAGCGATTCGCTGGCCTGGGCTTGAAAAAAGGTGACGATCGGAATCCGGTTGGGCCCCGTCACCATAAGCGAATAGTGGGTGTAGCGCACCACTCCAGCAAGCTCAAACTCCATGATCGTGTTGAGCAATTCGGTGGTTTTCTGCAAGTCGAGATCTTTCATGAGTTCGGTAGTTTAGCGTCTTGACGGGAATGAGAGTTGGTTGCAGGGCGAGACTTGAGCGCCAGCCGGCCGCCCATGCTGCGGAAATAGACCCAGCCGATCGCGCTCAAAGACACACTGTATCCCACTGCTTGGATCAAAAATAGATTCGGCGTTAGCCAAACATCGCATTCAGCACCAGAAAGAGCTGCCAAATGTGAATTCCTACACCCTAGCGAATCAGCGCCTCGATCGCCTCCGCCCCACTGATTTTTGCTATTGCGAGAACCGCTCAGCAGGTGAAGAGCAAGTGGGTAAGCAAAGCAGCTTTAGAGCAAATCTTGTTTTTCTCTTCTAGAACCTGAGATAGTGAGAATGGTTATCGCAACGCGAATCGTATTAGCTCAAAGTTGTTAGCTCAAAGTTGAGGTCTGACCACAGATCCAACCCTCAATCTGGAGTGACTGCTCCTCGTTGCTCAAGTACTAGCCTGACTGTCCGATCGGTGTGAATAGAGATGAGGTTTCCGATGAACAAACAATTTTTGGGTGCTTTGTTGCTCAGTCCAGTTTTGCTGGGAATAGTGGCGGTTTCAGGTCAGGCGAAGGAGGCAACGTCCCCCGACGCAAAGCCAACGATCGGTGTGAAGGCTGATCGATCACAACCTCAGCCCATTGTCGCAGCTGATGAAGACAGCACCATGGATCAGGTAACATCGGTGTCGCAGTTGACCGATGTACGTCCAACGGATTGGGCTTTCCAGGCGCTGCAATCCCTGGTGGAGCGCTACGGCTGCATCGTGGGCTACCCCGATCGCACCTTTCGCGGTAATCAAGCCTTGACCCGCTACGAATTCGCGGCGGGTTTGAACTCCTGCCTTGATCGCGTCAACGAACTGATTGCCGCCGGGACGGCCGGCCTCGTGAGGAAAGAAGATCTGGATGTGCTGCAACGGCTTCAGGAAGAGTTTCGAGCTGAACTCACCACTCTGCGCGGTCGGGTCGATGCCCTGGAAGCCCGCACCACCACGATCAACAAGCAGCAGTTCTCCACCACCACTAAGCTGAACGGAGAAGTGGTGGCAGCCATCACAGGAATCGCCACTGGAGAGGATGCTTTTGGCAACCGC
>DATNQR010000059.1:0-7604 GCA_036703905.1 Thermosynechococcaceae cyanobacterium | reverse complement strand
AAGTCTCTGTTTCTTGACATTCTTTAGCTCAGCAGGAAAGGGCGATCGCACGCACGATCGCCCTTTCCTGCAAGGTGAGTTGACTTCAGCGATTAAGCTCGTTCCTGGTTCACTGCATGGAGGCCACACTCTTTCTTGCCTGCGTCCTCCCACCACCAGCGTCCTTCCCGCTCGTGTTGCCCTGGCAGAACCGCACGGGTGCAGGGTTCGCAGCC
Organism: Thermosynechococcaceae cyanobacterium; assembly: GCA_036703905.1. Lineage (GTDB taxonomy): Bacteria > Cyanobacteriota > Cyanobacteriia > Leptolyngbyales > Leptolyngbyaceae > DATNQR01. Next base: position 7,389 of record DATNQR010000059.1, on the reverse strand, counting down.
AATGCTGACAAAGCCCCGCTCGTGCAGGACGTTGTAGGGCACTTCGTAGGAGCGGATGTACATCCACACATCAGCCGATGACCAGTTAGCGATCGGGTTGAACTTGATCAGCGATCGCTCCTCAGTCGAGAAGGCCGTATCCACCTGCACCACGGGCACACTGGCGCGGGTGGAGGGGTTTTGATCCTTACGCTGTCCCGTTACCCAAGCATCTAGTGTGGAAAGCTTCCGCCGCAAAGGAGCAACTTTGCGAATGCCGCAGCATTCCTGATGTCCATCTGCATAGAAGCTAAACAACCCCTTGGCGTTCACCAACGCCTCCAGTTGCGCCGCGTCGGGCAGCATTAGCTCGATCGCGATGCCGTAGTGCTGACGGACGCGATCGATGAATTGATAAGTTTCAGGGTGCAGCCGTCCGGTATCCAGGCTGAAAACCTTAACGTTGGGATTGATTTTGTGCGCCATGTCAATCAGCACCACATCCTCAGCTCCACTAAAGGAGATGGCCAGGTTGTCAAACTCTAGGGCCCGCTTCAGGATTTGCTGTGGACTCTGGTTAGCAAGCTCGGCCTCAAGCTGAGGAATATTGAGTCCAACAATGGGCTGCACTAACTGCGTCATGGTGGTTCTCTAGAAAAGGGTCGGGTACGTGTGACCCTCATTCTATCAAGCCACTGTCGCTGCCGTGGAGAGGTAACCGGATGGACGAATGGGCGGGTGAAACTTCATCCCCAGTTCCACATCAAGGGGCTGTCGTCTAGCCGATCGGTAACAATGCGTCCGATCGAGTCAATCTCGGCTAGATCTTCGGCGGTGAGTTTTACTGCGGCAGCTTTGGCGTTTTCCACAGCTTGCTCGGCATTGCGAACCCCAACGATCGCCTGGCTCTGGGGTTGGGCGATCAGCCACGCCAGCGCCAGATTTCCCAGGCTAGTCTGATGGCGATCGGCAATGGGACGCAATTTTGCCAGAGCTTGCTGGGCCCGATCGTAGTTCTCGCCCTGGAACAGCTTGTTTTTGTAGCGGTTGTCCTCTGGATCGAACTGATGCCCTGGCTCAAACTTGCCTGTCAGCAAGCCCTGAGCTAGGGGCGAGTAAGCCAGGATAGAGATTTTGTTTTCAGTGCAGTAGGGTTGCAGAGCTTTTTCCACAAAGCGGAAAAACAGCGAGTAGGGCGGCTGCAAACTGTCGATGCGACCATACTGCGCGGCTTCCTCTAGTTGGGCACGGGAAAAATTAGATACGCCGATCGCCCGGATTTTGCCCTGCTGCTTCAGGTGGTTTAGCGCTCCCATGGTTTCCTCGATCGGCACAGTCTCGCTGTTGAACGAACCGGAGGGCCAGTGGATCTGGTAGAGGTCAATGTACTCAGTTTTAAGGTTCTTGAGGGAGTTTTCGCAGGCCTGGATCACCTGATCGTGCTTCAGGTGGTTGGCGAAAACTTTAGTGGCGTAGACCACGCGATCGCGCACGTCTGAGAGTGCTTCGGCAACGACCCGCTCTGAGTGGCCCTGCCCATAGACTTCTGCTGTGTCTACCGTGGTGATCCCTGCCTCAAAAGCAGCGCGAATCGCGGCGATCGTATCTGCGTCCTCAATGCCCACCCACATACTTTTGCCGGCCTGCCAGGTTCCGGTGAGGATGGGAGTAATGCGGATGCCGGATGTTCCAAGTTCTCGTGTTTCCATGCCTGACTTCCTGAGTAGTTTGGGTAGAGCGATAGTTTGGGTAGAGCAGTGGTGCAGCGATCGAGGGAGGGGTCTAGCTCTTTGCTCCGACGCATTACCCTATACCTACTCCAGCCGCACCGCCATCCCTCTTTCGTCAGAAGCGATCGCAAAAGCTGTTGGGTTCATCCAGACTGGCGAGCAGTTCTCCAAACTTGCCAAGTGGTGACGGAGAGAATTAACGTTGCCGCGATCGCATACCCCAAGCCACTGGGCAGTCCAGACACAGCCAGCGCCACACTTCCCACCCACAGCGTCAGGGAGTAGATGAACAGCACGGTCAGTCGGTGGGACAAACCCGCCTCCAGTAGCCGATGGTGCAGGTGGCGTTTGTCAGCTTTGAAAGGAGATTTGCCGTTCCGCAGTCGATCGAAAATCACCGCAGACATATCCAGCAGGGGCACAGCCAGGATCACGTAGGGCAACACCACCGCCACGATCGCTGCCGATTTCACAAGACCCACCACGCCGATGCCCGCCAGAGTGAAGCCCATGTAGTAGGAGCCGCCATCGCCCATAAAGATTTGAGCGGGGTTGAAGTTGTAGCGCAAGAACCCCAGAGATGCTCCAGCCAGCGCCGCCGCCAGCAGTGCGGCCGCAGGCTGATTCATGAATAGACAAACTACCAGCATCACCACTGCCGCGATGCCGCAAACCCCTGCCGCTAGGCCATCTAGACCATCGATCCAATTGATGGCGTTGGTGATTCCTACCAGCCAGATCACCGTGATGGGTAAGCTGATCCAGTCTGCTAGGGTAACCAACCCAACGTAGGGAATCGAGAGAAAGTCGATTTGCACTCCGGCTCCCCAGGCGCAGGAAGCAACTAACGCCTGAATCAGCAGCCGGACTAAGGGCGGCAGGTTAAATAGATCGTCCGCTAGCCCGATGAGAAAAAAAGCCAGCCCTCCCACCGCCACACCCCAAATCTCGTACTCCTTATGGGGTGGCAAAAAGCCGAATCCTCCCAACTGCCAGACGATCAGGAGCGCCATCAAAGAGCCGAAGAAAATTGACACGCCACCCAACCGTACCATCGGCCGCTGGTGGACTTTTCGTCCACCGGGCTTGTCTACACGCCCACTCTTGAGTCCAATTTCCCGAACGATCGGCGTTGCCCAGAGAACGATCAGCGCTGAGACTAGAAAGGCGATCAGGTGATAAAAGTGCATTGGCGGTGCATAGTTGAGGACAACCGAATTGAACTTACGATCGTGATAAGCAGGTTACGAAGAAATGTAAATGGCCTTGCGCTGACTAGGAATCTTATCAGGTTACAGCCGTCGATCGCCTCTACCCGCCGTCTTTCTGACTCAGCTTCATGGCTCTCCTCACTCTCACAGTTTCACCGCAGTCTATCCTCTTACTGGGTTGTGTTGACATTCTGATTGAAGTCAACACAACCTAGCCCCAGAAATGAGTTGTTTCAAAGTCTGCTGAGGCTATCGATCGAGGTCATTGTACTGAACAACCCCGTCGGTGCTGACAGAATTTTCAGCAAATTTGGGGCGATCGTCGGTTGCGGGAAGCTCCCTGAGCATTGCTGAAATAGGATGTCTGAAGCTGAGGACGATCGTTCACTAGCCAGGCTTTGCTAAACCGAGATCACGGTTACTGGACAGGTTGCGCCACTCAGGATCGCATCGACGCGATGCCCAAAAAACACCCGCCCCGTCACCATGCGAATGTTGCTGCCCAAAACGATTAAATCCACTTTGTCGGTTTTAGCAAAGTTGAGAATCGCCCGTTCGGGACTGGCCCCTTCCAGAATTTGATACTCCACCTTTGCTCCTAGCATCCGCCCAATTTCCGCTTGATGCTCCACAAGTCGCTGGGCAATTTCTCGCACGGGTTCAAGGGTCTGCTGGTCGTAGAGGACGTACTCGACCTGGGGCAGATTGATCACATGGATCAGGGTGACGATCGCTCCAGTTTCAGCGGCAATGGTGCTGGCTACTTCCACTGCATTTTTGCTGTACTCCGACCCCACCGTGGGCACAAGAATATGGCGAATCGCCTGGGCTGAGATCGGGCAAAACTCACCCTTCGGAATCGGGAGGCCGGACTTGACCACCATCGTCGCGCAGGGCGATTCCTGCACCACACGATCGACCAGTAAATTGAACAACGACCCACGGGTCTGCTGCTCACTCGCTCCCAGCACAATCAGGTCATAGCCGCGTTTGGCTTCCTTGAGAATAATCTCTGCCTTACTGCTGCCGAACTCGGTTTTGGTCTGAATAGCGCTGTTGCCTGGCAAGTGAACGGTATGGGCGATCGCCTCAAACGCTTCTTCGGCTGCTGTGTCTTTGAAGGCTGTGGCATTGGTAGCACCTTTTTTATTGCTTGTAGCGAATAAAGCCGTTACCTCAAGCTCATTCTGCTGGGCCAAATAGCTGATCAACTGTGAAGCCAGCTGCACGTTGGGGCCGCCCCGCGTGGGAATCAGCACTCGATGAATGTTTTTGATGAAGCTTTGGCTGGCGTGTTCTTCTCGCTGCAAACGCCGAGCTTCTTCTTCGCCAATCACAACTTTCGAGAGCGTCCAGCGCAGCAAGGGAGGAGCCATCAGCGACGTGACGATCGCCACCATGACAATGATCGAGTACATTGACTGGTTCAGTACGCCGAGGGATAGCCCGATCGTCGCCACAATGATTTCCATTGCCCCCCGCGCATTCATCCCCGATCCCAGCGCCAGCCCTTCCCAGTGGCCCAGTCCGGCCGCACGGGAGGCAAGGTAAACTCCCAGAAACTTGCCCAAGCAGGCCACCGCCAGCACCACCAAGCCAATCAGGAACGTTTGGGGCACGAACAGTTGCAGCAGATTTACCTTCAATCCGGCAGACGCAAAGAAGATCGGCGCAAGAAACCCGGCGGTGATGGTTTCTAGGGTGTTTCCCGCTTCACGGCTGAAGCGACGCGACTGCCCCGCCAGAATGCCGACCACAAAGGCCCCCAAGACTGCTTCAATGCCCAGCCCGTGGGTGAGAGCCGCGGCAAACAGGGCGAGAACCAGGACGATCGACAAGCTGGCCGTGGCTCCGCCCACCGTATCGTCCACCCAGCGCAGCACTTTGTTCACGATCGTCCGTCCCAGGGTCAGAGCCAGGCCGATGAACAGCACTGCGCCACTGACCGACTGGATCACCGTCCACACATCAAACTTGCCACTGGTGGCCAGACCGGAGACGACGGAGAGCAAAATCCAGCCGATCGTGTCATCGGTCATCCCGGCCGCCAGCGTCACTTGTCCAATGTCCCGCCGAATCAGGCGCAAATCCATCAGCACCTTTGCAATCACCGGAACCGCCGAGATGCTCATGGCAGTGGCGATGAACAAGCTGAAGACAAGCCGTTGGCTGGGATTGGCGAGAAAGTCCTCTGGAAGCACCCAGCCCAACCCCAACCCCGTGACGAAGGGCACAATGATGCCACCCAGGGAGATGATTAGTGCCGATCGACCTTTGCGGATGATCAGGTTCAAATCCGTTTCCAGCCCCGTCACAATCAGCAAAAACAGCACACCCAACCAGGAAACCACCGAGAGGAGATCAGCCTGAATCTGGCTTTGGGGGAAAATTTGGCCGTAGAGGCTGGGCATCACCAGCCCAAACAGTGAGGGGCCCAGGAAAACCCCCGCTAGCAGTTCGCCCACCACTGGCGGTAGGTTGAGGCGGCGCATGAACTCCCCCAATCCCCGCGAAACTGCCAGCAGCAGGGCCAGTTGCAGCAGCAGCAGCAGTAGTTCGTGGTGTCCCAGGGGCTGAATGATGCCGTTGGCTGGGGCTTCAGCGAGGAGGAGGGGAGTAAGAAAAGAGATGGGCATGGATTTCCCCGACAGGAGGCTGACAAGACCGTTGTATCAGGGAAGAGAGAAGCCTGCTACCCTCAAGGGCAATAGTTAAGTAGGGAAGTTGGGCAAGGAAGTTGAGCAATGATCAGGTCGATCGCTCCCGGCTGTCGATCGCGCCACAAAAGCAGAAATGACCGAGATCTCAGGCTATGAGTTCGCTAGAAGTATGAGAAAGTGAAGGCTGGAAATTTTGCACTGTGAGCTATGGCGCTGTCGAAACCATCTGACTGGTTCAAGCTGGGGCTGGTGGGTTTGCTGCTGGGGTCGCTAGCGGTTCGGTTTTGGGGATTGGAGCGGTTCAATACTCTGGTATTTGATGAGGTTTACTACGTCAAATTTGCCCATGACTACCTGACCCAAACACCTCCCCCCGATCAGCATCCACCTCTGAGCAAGTACCTGATCGCGATCGGCATTTGGCTCGGCAACCAGCTCCCGATCGGGCGGGATACGGTGAACAGTCTGGCCGGGGCCGCCTACAGCACTTGGAGCTATCGCTGGCTCAATGCCCTCACTGGAGCGCTGATTCCGTTGGTTGTGAGCGGCTTGGCCTGGCAGCTCACTCGCCGCTATCGCTACAGCTTCTTGGCGGGATTGTTCGCCGCGCTGGATGGCTTGTTTCTGGTGGAGTCTCGCTATGCCCTCAACAATGTCTACTTAGATATTCTGGGACTGCTGGGCTTGTGGTGTTTGCTGCTGGCGCTGGACGCTCAGAAGCTCAAGCGGGAAGCTTGGCTGGCCCTGTCGGGCATCTGCTTTGGGGCGGCATTTTCGATCAAGTGGAATGGGCTGTGGTTTCTGCTGGGAGCTTATGGACTCTGGGTGGCGGCGTGGATCGTGCGACTGTTGCAGAAACGCCGATCGCTCCAGTTTTCAGAGGTCGATCGTTCTTCTCCTTTGGCAAACCTGACCCAGCTAAAGCTCTGGCAAGTGGGGCTGAATCTGGCAGTCATTCCGGCGGGTTTCTACTGGCTGTCCTGGATTCCCCACCTCAAGCTCACTCCGAACGTGAGTTTTTGGCAGTTGCAGCAGCAGATTTTGCAATATCACGAAAGCGTGGGAAGCGGCGCAGATATACATCCTTACTGCTCTAGCTGGTATAGCTGGCTTGTGATGCGGCGGCCAGTAGCCTACTTCTACCAGATCGCTGAGCGGGGCGCACCCCTACCGGATGGCAAGTCGAAGCTGGCGATCGCCCCCGATCGGCTGATCTACGATGTCCACGCGATGGGCAACCCGGTGCTGTGGTGGCTCTCAACGGCAGCGATGATTCTGGTGGTTGCGGTCCTGGTGCAGCAGGCAATCGTCTGGTTCTTCAGAAACAGGGCCACTGCCGCAGCGCCCCTACAGAAACCGGAATGGTCGCTCACGCCCACAGAGCTATGGCTGGCCCTGTTTCTGGTAATCAACTACGGGGCAAATCTGCTGCCCTGGGTGCGGGTGACTCGCTGCATTTTTCTCTACCACTACATGGGAGCAGCGATTTTTGCAGGACTGACGATCGCGTGGTTGGTCGATCGCTGGCTGGACAGTCCCGACCCAGCGCTGAGGGTGATGGGCATTGGGACGGTGCTGGCGATCGGTCTGGCGTTTGTGTTTTGGCTGCCGATCTATCTGGGTCTGCCGTTGTCTCCGGCTGAGTTTGCCCTGCGGATGTGGTTCCCCTCTTGGGTATGAGACTTGGGTGTGAGGCTTGGGTGTGAGTATCGCCTTTCCAGTGGTTATCAAAAAGCTATGGCATCGCGGCGAAATGAGTGAGCAGGAGACGGTGAATAAACCGATAGCGCCCGCCCACTCTTTGAATGA
>DATNQR010000058.1:0-3590 GCA_036703905.1 Thermosynechococcaceae cyanobacterium | reverse complement strand
CGGTTGATATAAGCCTGGGTATCGTTGGGATTCAGCTCGATCGCTTTGCTGTAGTCCTCGATTGCTCTCTCGTTGTAGCCGTCCTGAGCTTTCGCCTGACCCCACTCGTTGAACTTCTGGGCTGCCGCCCGATCCACTGGCTTGTTGAATAAGTTGAACGGGAAAAGATTTCTGTAGTAGAGGAAAGACAGCAGCCCAGCAATGAGTCCCACAATCAGGGCTGCTCTCAGGAACCCCAGCAACGTATCACGCTGGCTCCGCCGTGAGTCTGTCTCTGATACTTTGTCGGGCAGATTATCTTGGGTTGGGTTCTGAGACTTCTGAGCTTCGTCTTTTTGAGCTTCTGGGAAAGTTGTTTCTTCTTGGGAAGTCTTGGAGGAATTCTCGGAATCTTTGACCTGCAAAACGGTTTGCGATTGGTCTTCTGGTTGGCGATCGGCACGGTTAGACTCAGGTTGAGCCGGGGTGGCGGCAGGCCTAGCGTGTTGACCCGCCAAGAATTTCGAGGAATGGGGTTCAGGCGGCGCAGCATCCGCAGGTTCGGGTTCTGGTTTGAGGCGCTGACGGATGGCCTCGACATCTTCATCCTTGAGTTGCAGCACTTGCTTGAGGGAGTCCAAGATCTGCCGATCTTGGTCGTTGAGTGGATTCTGGCGCTGCAAGGCAGCTAGATAGGCTTGCTCATAGCGGGCCAGATTATCCTGCCCGCGCTCTCGCTGCTTTTGCTGGTGCTGGGTTTGGGGAATGGCGGCGATCGCGGCCACGTCTCCTGCCGTCAGGTGCAGGCTGCGCTGGAGTTGTTCAAGTTCCTGACGAGTTTGATCGTCCGCAGGCAGCTGCATCTGGGTCAGCTCAGCAAAGCGCTGATGGTAGATTTGCTGCCGCCGCCGAAACTCCCGCACCGGCCGCAGCACTTCCCGCTCGATCGCTTCGGCTTTTCCTGGCGCAAGCTCAAAGGCTTCTTGCACGTTCTTCAGCGCCGCCCGCCCGCCCAGGAATTTCTCGCCGGCCTCATCGACTTCGTTACCTTCGGCTCGGTGTTGCTCTAGCACTTGCCGATAGTAGGAACTGGGTTCTGGCTCTGGCACACTCAGCACGGGGAAATTAGCGGCTTCGGCGCTTTCATCCAAAAGCTGGGCTTCATTAGCGGGAGCAGCAGTGACAAGCTTTTGCTTGGCGTAGTTGTGCAACTCGGAAGCGGAAACTTTACCATTGATGTCGCGATCGGCGGCTCCGGTTTCAATGCCTTCTGCGAGGTAGTGCAGATAGCTCCAAACGCTCTCCTCAGTAGATTTAAGTGCCTCCGGCTCGCCGATCGGCTGCACAGCAATTGACGAGGTAAGAATCACGCGGCGCTCTCCCCCTAGCTGCTCCCACAGCGCCACGCCAGCTTCAGGAGCTTCTGCTTGCTCTGCAAAAGTTTGGCGGAAGTTGCAGTCCAGAATCACAACCTGGTGCTGGGCTTTGCTGTCGTCCATCGCCTGCTGCACAAAGCTGGCTGAGATGAAGTTGTCCGAGTCATCCAGCATTGCCTCTGGAATTTCTTCGGCATCCGGGCAGACGACGAAATGGAGATTGCCGTTGCTCTCCTGAAACCCGTAGCCAGAGAACACAAAAATCGCGCTGTCCGAGTTGGTCAGATAGGCAAAGAATTCTTTGATGGCGGCTTTTGTTTCCTGGCGGGGTCGATCGCTCAAGCAAACGATCACTTCATTGGGTGCAGCTTGAGGTGCAGTGCGGGCGATCGCTGTTTGCAGCACCGCCTGCATTTTCTCCAAATCTCGTTTCACCCGCCAAAGAGAATTCTTTCCCGGCGGGTAACTGCTTCCCCCAATCAGCAGCGCCTTGATCATCTAGAGTGCCAGTCCTGCCTCAACTTCCCCATCATGCCGTAGATTTCTCCGCCTGCACGGAATTTGCAGCGCAGGGGCAAAATAGCAGAATACTATGGCGAGTGGGCTACAGTTTTGCGACCAGGTTCAGGAAAGCAAAAAGATAGTCTGGTTTCACTTAGAGATACTTTTGGAGAGTTTTGATGAGCTTGAAAATTTCGACGATCGCCGCGCTATTGGTATCGCCCAGCTTGATCGCCGGGTCGATCGCCCAGGCTGCCAATCCCGACCAGGTGCAGCAACTCCTAAAAACTAACCAGTGCAACGGCTGCGACCTGAGTGGCGCAGACCTGACTGAGGCAAATCTGTTTGGAGCCAACCTCGTGAGTGCCAACCTGGCCGGGGCCAACCTGAGCGGCGCAAATCTGGGATCAGCCAACCTCTCGGAAGCCAACCTGAGCGGCGCAAAGCTAAACAAAGCCTCGCTCTACCGCGCCACCCTGGAGAACACCAACCTGAGCAATGCAGATCTGAGCAATGCCTACCTGAAGGATGCGACGATCGTTGACATCAATCTCCAGGGTGCGACCTTGCGGAGCGCTAACCTCAGTCGCACTAACCTGGCCGGCATCAACTTTCAGGGCGTGGATCTGACTGGGGCCAACCTGAGCGGCGCAAATCTGGTGCAGGTACGATCTCCTGGATTGAACCCACGATCGGACATTGCCTCTGCCTTCAGCGCCTTTTTTGTGTTCGGCGTTAGCTCCTCCAGGAATTCCTGTGACCCCACTTCTTCCACTTTCACCAGCGCCGAAAAGCAAGGCCTTAGCTTTGCCTTCGCCAACCTGAGCGGCGCAAAGCTGCAAGAAGCCAACTTGAGTCAAGCTCTGATGGCTTACAGTGACCTGACCGGGGCTGACCTGCGGAATGCAGACTTGACTGGGGCAGTTCTGGTGTGCAGCAAGCTCGATCGTGCCGTGCTGGACGGAGCCGAACTGAAGAATGCCCGACTGAACGGCGTGGTGCTGGAAACCGTCAGCTTCAGCAATGTCAAAAACTTCAACCGGGAAGGAACCTTTGCCACGCAGCTGGCCGTCAAGCAGGAGCCGCTCCAGCGCGCCGCTAAGCAAACTCTGGGGTCAATGAATCGCAGTCAGCAAGCTTATTATCTGGAGAAGGGCGAGTTCTCTACCGATCTTGGAGAACTGGGTCTGGGGATTGAGCCTGAAGGGGAACAGTATCGCTATCGGATGTTCACCTATGCCGATCGCAAACGGGCCACTATGCAGGCTGCTGTGCCCCGCAACACCGGGTTCAAAACCTACATCGGTCTGGTTAACATTTCGGAGGACGAAGGCTCTTCCTCGGTGACGTGTGAAAGCGAAGAAGCTAAACCCGTGTTGCCCCAGCTACCCACCGTCTTTCCTAAAAAGTGCCCCATGACTTGTCCTACCGGATTCCAGCCTGTCTCTCCTAACTCTTTCCCCTATTAGCCAGTAGCCAGGTTTGTGTTGGGTTGCGATCGTCTCTCCTAGCTTGCCTTCAGTTCCGCCAGCATCTGGCGCAAACTGTGTCGCCATTGGGGAGGCGGATTGCCCAGTAGCGCCGTGGTTTTCTGGAGGGACAGCACCGAAAACGCGGGCCGACGGGCGGGCGTGGGGTAATCTGTCGTGGCGATAGGGGTGACTTTCTGCACCTTGAGCGGGAATCCCAGGGTTGCCGCTTCTTCAAAAATTGCTACGGCAAAATCGTACCAAC
>DATNQR010000057.1:0-2029 GCA_036703905.1 Thermosynechococcaceae cyanobacterium | reverse complement strand
TGTAACCGCCTGATCAAGTAACCCTATGAAGATCGCGATCGCTCAACTCAACCCTACGATTGGCAACCTTGCAGGCAACGCCCAGTCGATCCTTGCAGCCGCCCGAACTGCTGCGAGTCGGGGTGCGCGGCTGCTACTGACTCCTGAACTTTCCCTCTGCGGCTACCCACCGCGAGACTTACTGATGCACCCGGACTTTGTGGCAGCCATGGCGCAAGTGCTGGAGCAGTTGGCGGAAGATTTGCCGCCGAACCTCGCGGCTCTAGTGGGGACAGCTGTGGTGAATCCACGATCGCTCACCGAGGGCGGCAAACCTCTGTTCAACAGTTCCGCTCTACTGGCTGACGGGAAAGTGCAGCAACTCTTTCACAAGCGCCTGCTGCCCAGCTACGATGTTTTCGACGAAGACCGCTACTTTGCATCGGGACAGCAGGCAAATCAGTTTGAACTGGATGGTGTGGCGATCGGCGTGACCATTTGCGAAGACCTGTGGAACGACGAAGAATTTTGGGGCAAGCGCAGCTACGCGATCAACCCCATCTCGGAACTGGCCCAGATTGGCGTAGATTTCACCGTTAACCTCTCCGCCTCACCCTACACCGTCGGCAAGCAAAACCTGCGTGAGGCCATGCTGAGGCACGGAGCCACTCGCTTCCAGCAGCCCGTGATCTACGCCAACCAGATCGGCAGCAACGACGACTTGATTTTTGATGGCAACAGCGTTGCTTTCGATCGCCACGGCAACCTGATCTGCCGCGCCTATGCCTTTGCCCCAGATCTTGTCTACGTTGAATTCGATCCCACCACGCGGGATTTGGTAGCCCAGGAGAACGCGATCGCCCCTGCCCCAGAAAGCGAGGATGCGGAAATTTGGGCAGCGCTGGTGCTGGGGGTGCGCGACTATGCCCACAAGTGCGGGTTTACCAAAGCAGTGATTGGTCTGAGTGGTGGAGTCGATTCGGCGCTGGTGGCGACGATCGCTGCCGCTACACTGGGGGCAGAAAACGTCCTGGGTGTACTGATGCCGTCGCCCTACAGTTCCGTTCACTCTGTGCAGGACGCGCTGGAGCTGGCGAAGAATTTAGGGATCGGTACGCAAACGCTGCCGATCGGGGACTTGATGCAGGGCTACGATGCCACCTTGGCCGAATGCTTCGCGGGAACCGAGTTCGGCATTGCCGAGGAGAATATCCAATCCCGAATTCGTGGCAATCTGCTGATGGCGATCGCTAATAAGTTCGGCCACCTGCTTCTCTCCACGGGCAACAAATCTGAAATGGCGGTGGGCTACTGCACGCTCTACGGCGATATGAACGGTGGGCTAGCAGTGATTGCGGACGTGCCGAAAACGCGAGTTTACTCTGTGTGCGAGTGGCTAAATCACGGTAAGCAGGTGATCCCAACGAACATCCTGACTAAAGCGCCGAGCGCAGAACTGAAGCCAGGACAGGTGGATCAGGATTCACTGCCGCCCTACGAAGTACTGGACGATATTTTGATTCGGCTGATCCACAACAACCAGACTCCCGACCAGATTGTGGCGGCGGGGCACGATCGCGCCATCGTCACTAAAATCCTGAAGCTGCTGCTACGGGCTGAGTTCAAGCGGCGGCAGGCTCCCCCAGTACTAAAGATTACCGATCGCGCCTTTGGGGTCGGCTGGCGGATGCCCATCGCTCAACGCTGGAGTGCGGTCGTCTCGCCGCCCCTCGCTGCAACAGAGTCAGCCTGAGGTGAGTTACTCACGCTTGATCGATCGCCGCAAACAAAGCAGAGTAGTCGGCTTCCGCCAATCCTTGATCGATCGCTTGCTCCAAAATTCTCTGCACTGCCACCACCACGCCAGCATTGATTTGCAGCGCCTCAGCCTCGTTGAGGAATAGATTAGTGTCCTTGAGCAGGTGCTTAGTGGGAAAGTTGGGGTTGGCGAAATCTTGATCGCGTAAGCGCTGAAGCTTTTTGTCAAAGGTGGGCGCGTAGAGTGCGCTGCTGCGGAGAATTTGCATGAATGGCTCGATCGCCACATTCT
>DATNQR010000056.1:0-9693 GCA_036703905.1 Thermosynechococcaceae cyanobacterium | reverse complement strand
TCAACTCTTTCTCCTGTAGAAGTCCTTGCCCTCTAAGCCCACCCTCTAAGTTAAGCTCACCCTCTAAGTCATGTCTAAATTGATGCGTATCTTTCGTTTTGCTAGTGCCGGTCTGATGGTCGGATTGGTGGTTTTCGAGCTACCGGGAAAGGCTGAGATCAGCACCCTGGATTCCACTCGCAACGACTATCGCACCTGTGCTACTACGCTGCTGCGGCTCAAGGTTTCCACTGAGGAAGTAGCTACAGCCTGCGGTCGAGCCTTTAAGCCAGAGGACTTATCGGTGTGTGTGCAACGAACAGTGGAAGTCGGCAACGTGCCTCTGCCCGAAACCCTGTCTGCCTGTCGCAATGTTCGCCGTCCTGTGGAGATGGCCAGCTGCGTGGTGGATATTCGCCGCCAACTGTCCGATACAGCTCCGTCCGAGGTTCTCGATCGCTGCCGTCGCAGTCTACTGCCCGAACGCTACGCTAACTGTGTGACTGGCATCAATTCCCCCATTACCACTTCCTCCAGCGCCAAGCTGACCACCTGCCTGGATGCAAGTGACTTTTCCCAGGAGCTTGATCCCTCTGTGATTCCCTACACCCGACCAGAGGGTAGCCAACTGCCTCCCGTCCCTTCCGAGCTGATTTCGCCCACCTTGTCTCCTGGTACTTCGTCTCCTGACGTTCGCCCCAGCCCAATTTCCACTCCTCCAGGTCAAATTTAGGCGATCGCTTTTCAGTAAGTGAGTTGCTTTGCACAGCCATAGCCATAGCCTATGCCCTAAGCTGTCTGTCTACAGCTACAGATCCCAGCATCTTCACAATGCTGGGATTTTAATCTTGTGTGAAGAATAACTTTGCTCGTTTAGTTCATGCTGACTTACTTTGCATGAGCCGCTATTCATTCATGTTGCGATAGGTCGCCACGGCGGAGGGCGAAACCTGGTTCAGGTAGCGGAAAATCCAATACTTGAAAATTGTGTCCAGCATTACGGGGAAAGTGGCAATGAAAACAGAGGCGAACGCCTGATTTGAGGGTATTCCAAAGTGTCTAGAAACACTATCAAGCAAGACTTCCCAGCCGTGGGGTGAATGAAAGCCCACAAAAGTATCGGTGAGCAAGATGATGATAAAGGCTTTAGCGCTGTCACTCAGGCCGTAGACAGTTTCATCAATGAAGGCTTTAAGGACTGCAATTCCTCGCTGGTTGAAAATAATTACAGACGCAAACGCACCGAGGGAGAATAGGTCAGCAAAGATATTTTTGATGGAGCTAGAGCCTTGCCTGTAGTAAGTTTCGGCAATTTCTTTTGCTTTCACCTGCATTCTTTCCTCGTCAGTGAGTGGTTCCACTACAGATTCTTTTTGGGCCGATCCTTTTTCTTCGCTCTGCTTTGTTTCAGTAGGTTCTTTCGCCCGATCGCTTGATTTCTCTCCAATTAGAGGTGGAGTTAGCCCTAGAACTTTGTTAAATTCCAAGCGCTCTCGAAAAGCGGTCATTTCTCTGAGCGCTTCTTCTTCAAGTTCAAAGTTAATGAAGATACTAGATTGAGCCAAAGGTGGACGGAGACGATCGACGATCGGGCCCACAATAAGTGTCTTAGCAAGTTGCTGGGTCAGCAAAGGAATAATGATCAGCAATAGCAGGAAGCGAATGGCAACAACCGTTCTAGCTTTAGTGGTGCGGTAGGTTTGTACCACTTGCTGCTCGGCAGTCGGGTCTAAGTCTCGCTTGATGCGATTAATTGTGCCGATGATGGTTCGGGGCAACACGCCCGTCTTATCCAGCAACCCGTCTGGCCGTTTGACTGTGGCAGGTGAAGTGTAGGGTTGTTCCCCATTCTGAACTCCCTTAACTAACGGACGGGAGTTTGGAGAAGACAGATTTTCTGCCTGAACGATCGGAGCCAGCGCGAGAGATTCAGTCGGTCGGTAGCGATCGATGACTGCATCTACAAACTTCAGCTTTTCCAGAACAACGGCCGCCTGTTCGCTGTTTTGCAAATAAGAACTGGTCTGACTGTTGCCAATCTTCACTGAAGCCGAAGTGTCCGTTGTATTGAAAAAAGAGCGGCTGGCTTTAAATTCTGAAAGTCGCAATTCAGTGACTTTAAGATATTTTTTAAGCTCTGTTTGAAAGTAGGCGAAAGTGTGTTCGCTGTATTGAGATGAAGTGGGCGAAATAGACTGCCCATTGAAGTGTTCATCCTCGATCGCTTTGATCATCAGAGCCGCATCGTAGGCTTGATCCAACGCTCTACCGGGGGTTTGTTCATACCAGCGTCGGGCCCGATAGAGCGATCGATTCAAGGTTGCCCAGAGAGAATTATTCATAGACCAAATCAAACAGAATCGTAGAGCGCCGAGACTGTTGGCTCAGCCTGCTAGGTCGGTCAGTGCCAGCAACAAGTCAATTTTCGAGACGCTACAGTGAAGGTAACTGTGATTCTATCAAACTCACTCAGGAACGATTGGTGAACACTGAACCAATTTGGGTAATAGGGGCAACTCGCACAGGCAAAACTGCGGAGCTAGGGCGGCGCTTCTGCGAGTGGATGGAGCGAGAAAGAGAAGCGGGGGAACGTCCAGGAGTGCTGGTGTTGGCGGCGATCGGGGATAACCGAATGGATCTGGTCGATCGATTGACCGCCGCTACTCAGGGGAAGTATCCATTCTACGCGACGACACCTCTGGGGTTTTTTCAGGATGAGGTAATGCTGTTTTACCCGTTGCTGGTGCAGGCGCTGGATCTCAAAGCACAGTTTCCTCTGCGGCTGGCTCCTGAGAATGAGCAGGAGTTGGCGACGCGACTGTGGAAGCCGGAACTGGATCGAGCGATCGCGGCTCAGTCCATTCTCAGCGAAGCGCGACTGGTGCGGCGGGTGCTGGACTTGATGCAGTTGGCGGGGTTGGCAGGGGTTAGGATCAGCGAAATCTCCGCCGCTCTGGATCAAGGCCTTGTGGGGCAAGAGCAGGAGCTACCAATCGCCAGCGAGGTGGTGGGGGAGTTGCTGCACCAGTGGCGATCGTGGTGCCTTGATCGAGGCTTGCTTACCTACGGCATCATTGCCGGACTTTATTGGCAGCATTTGCTGCCCCACCGCACCTACCAGCAGCATCTTTCCCATCGCTTTCGGCTGCTGCTGGCGGATGACGTGGATGAGTATCCAGCGATCGCCCGTGCTGTGTTTGAAGTGTTGCTGCGAGAGGGCACAGAGGCAGTGTTCACCTTTAATCCCAGGGGTGCAGTGCGGCTGGGTTTAGGGGCTGATCCTGAATATTTGATGGCGTTAGGCGATCGCTGCCAGGTTCTCGAACTGGGCGAGGGTTCCCGCGCCTGCCTGGGGGATGAGTTGGAGGAGTCGATCGTCCAGCTTGTCACCGACCCGTTGTTTTTCGCCAGTCTGCCAGAATCTGTCCAGGCAATTCAGACCATCTCCCGCGCCCAGTTGCTGCGCCGCACCGCCGAGATAATTATCGAGGGTGTGCGAACAGGACAGGTGCAGCCGCGAGATGTGGCTGTAATCGCGCCAGGGATGGACGCGATCGCCCGCTATAGCCTGACTGAGATCCTGACTCGGCATCAAATCCCGACGGAATCCCTTAACGACCAGCGTCCCCTCACCAGTTCTCCGATCGTGCGGGCTTTACTGACTTTGATGGCGCTGGTCTATCCTGGCTTAGGCCGCCTGGTCGATCGCGATGCTGTGGCAGAGATGCTAGTGGTGTTGAGCCAGAAGCGGCCAGATGGGGTCGCTTCCCTTGGGGTTGAAAAATCTGAGATAGCATTCTCCGAAACCATGCCCTATACTTCCCCCCTCCCTCCCTCCACTCCTCCACTCCACTCCACCCAAATTGATCCCGTTCGCGCCGGACTCTTGGCGGACTACTGCTTTGCGCCCCACCCCGATCGACCCCGGCTGCTGCCAGCTACAACGTTTCCCCGCTGGGATCGCTTGGGGTATCAGGCGACAACGGCCTATCAAGGAATGGTGGCGTGGATTGAGCAGCAGCAAACCCAGTTGGAGCAACGACTGATTCCCAATGGCGTAGTGTTGCTCGATCGAGCGATCCAGTCCTTTTTGCTGGGGGGAACTGCCTTGCCCTTTGACCAACTAGCTGCCCTGCGGCAATTGATCGAGACAGTGCAGCAGTATTGGGAAGTCAGCAACCGCCTGCGCCAGAGCGATCGTGGAGAACTGCCGCCTTCTCTGGTGGTCAGCCGTTTGATTCAGCTGTTGCGGAGCGGTGCAGTCACTGCCAACCCGTTTCCGGTGCGTCCGATCGGGACGGCAGCCAATGCAGTGACGCTGGCGAACGTGTTTCAGTATCGGGCCAGTCGGCGCAGCCATGCCTGGCAGTTTTGGATGGATGCTGGATCAACGCGCTGGCTGAGTGGAGTGGATGCCCTGTTTGGTGCGCCCCTGTTCCTGCGGGGGCGCTCAGGTCTGGCCTGGACTTCGGCTGATGCAATGCAAGCTAACGACCAGCGCCTACAACGAATCCTGCGGGATCTGCTGGGGCGATCGGGCGAGCAGGTGTTTCTCTGCTACAGCGACCTGGCCACCAGTGGGCAAGAGCAAACGGGCATTTTGCTGTCTCTGGTAAATGCGGCGATCCCAACGAGTGCATAGGACAGGATACGGAAATCGTGAGCTTCCCGGCTCATAACCTCGGCTTACACTCTTTCTACTGGGGCATAGGAAGATCGAATCGCCTCATGATCCCGACAGCCGATCGCGTCCTCCGTCAAAGCGATGGACGGATGCACCGTACATTTCAGGTGATAGTCGCTGGTGAAGAACTGACAGTTGGCACAGGGGATCTGGTGCATCTGGCGCGATCGAGCGATCGTGTCTCGCACTCCCACCCAAGCGCTCCAGGACAGCAGTAGGACGATCGCCCATGCCGAGACGAAGCAGATAGGCACAATGAAAAACTGGATAAGGTGAAGGATTTGCCGAATTAGGAAGAACACAGCAGGTAAAGTTAGGAGAAGAGATGTAATTTGGGTACGCTGAACCTGGGCACCTACAATGGCGATTACCCCATTTGCGATTGCCTCACTTCTGATCCTAGTCAGCCGAATAGACCCTTGCCTCTAGCTTGCGGAGAAGTAACAAGTATTAAGCTTCTGTTACTTCAGAAGCAATTTTTCAGTAGTCCGGGCAACCTAGTTCTACGCTGATTCTGGCGATCGTCTCCATCCTCCACCCAGAGTAAACTTCTTCTAGAGTAAACTTCCTCAATGAAACTCTCGATCACCCCTGCCCAATCTCAGCAAGCCCGTCAGCGCTTGGCCAATCCCCAAGAATCGCTGTCCTATGAACTGGGTAAAGCGGTTCAAGAACTTCCCCCGCTCTACACGCGGCTGCTTGCGGGGGGTATCAGCCTTCTGGTTTTTGGCGCGATCGCTTGGGCCCACTTCAGCAGAATAGACGAAGTGGCGGTCGCCAACGGCAAAACAATTCCTTCGTCTGAAGTTCGTCCTGTTCGTGCCCTGAGCGCTGGGACGATCGTCCAGACGAAGGTGAAGGCTGGTGACCAAATTAAGCAGGGCGAAGTGCTGGTGGAAATTGATCCGGGCGCAACTGGAACTAACCTCGAAAGCTTGGAGAAGGAAGCAAAGGAAATCCGCGATAGCGTGGCTCGACTGGAGGCAGAAAGCCGAGGAGAACTGGGAAGCGGCAATGCCGCAAGCAGCCAACTGAACGCTGCCCGCCTGCGAGAGTTTAACGAAAAGCAGTCCGCCGCCAATGCCGATGCCAATCGCCAGGTAGCCGCGATCGAAGAAGCCCGATCGCGCCTCGCTCGCTTCCAGGACAACCGAGCGAACTCCTTTAAGAAGCTAGAACAGGACAGAAGCATCCTTCAGAATGCTCAGGAGAGACTCCGCCGCCTGGCAACCCTGGAGAAAGACAACGCCGTTCCGCAGTTGGATGTCCTCAGCGCCCGGAGCCAGGTCACAACTGCCGAGAAACAGGTCACAGAATCTCTGGACAACATTGCTTCGATCGAAGGCGAAATTCAAGCCCAGAACGATCGAATTCGTCAGGCGCAGCAGGCTTACGACTCTGCCCGCAGCACCGCCTCTAGTCTGGCTCCCCAGCGTGAAAGTGAAGTGTTGGCCCAACTCGCTCAGCGCCGGGAGGAGTTGGCTAAGAAACTTGGCGAAATTGACGTTGCTAAGCAGCAGCGGAAGGAGCGGGAGGCTGTTAAAGCGCCCTTCGATGGCACGGTCTACAACGTCAAAGTAGACAAGGGGGGAGTGCAGCCGGGCGAAGAAATGCTGTCAATTCTGCCGTCGGGTAAGGATTTAGTGCTGGAAGTGAAAATCCTCAATCGGGATGTCGGTTTCATTCGCAAGGGCATGGATGTGAAGGTGAAAATGGCGACCTTCCCCTACCAGGAGTTTGGCATCGTTCCAGGCGAACTGATTGAAATCAGCCCGGATGCGGTGGTGGACAAAGATGAAGCTGGCCGGGAAATGGGCCCCGTATTTCCTGCAAAAGTTCGGCTTAAGAAAGACTCCATCATGGTGCGCGGTAGAGAAGTGAAGCTGAGTCCAGGTCTAGCTGCCACCGCCGAGATTGTCACGCGCCAGAAGTCGATTCTGGATCTCTTGATCGAACCTGTGACGCGCCGCTTTAGTGAGGCGGGTTCGGTGAGGTAGAGGGCAGAGGGACGATCGATCACGCTTGAGCGACACCCAAAGCTCAACAGGTAGAAAAAAGGGGGCAGCGATCGCTGCCCCCTTTTTTCTACCTCTGAATGTTTTGTACTTCCTGTCGCTACACCGTGATGGTGATAGCGATGGCATCGTCGGTAGCGCTGCCATTGCCGTTGAAGTCAAAGTTGATATTATTCAACCGTCCCTGAGGAGTTTCTGGCACAAACGAAGGCACTGCTGTACTTCCGGCAGGGTTAACCTCTACGCCAATGTAATAGGTTCTAGTCCCGGCTCCCTGATAGGTGCTGGAAGCTTGAAGCTCTGCCAGAGTCGGCAACCTGAAGGCTGATGAGAAGTAGGCAGAGGGGGACTGCTGCGGATTAAGGTTAGCGCTGTTGAAGTTGACAGAGCCTCCACCAGGAATTGTGGGAATCGTCAGATAGCTACTGAAGATATAGTCGCCGGAGTCAATTACATTGTCTCTGGACAGGCGGAACCTGACTCCCAAGGTGTCGCCGTTGCTGTTCTTGGTGGTGGGAGCGCTGCCGATGTTTCTGATCGTGCCCGTGAGCTGAATGGTGCTGCCGAGAGTTGCGCTTGCAGGGGAGACTACCAAACCTCCGCCCACCACGTCTGGATCGCCGGTGTCTCTAATGCGAATAGAAGCATTGACGGTGTTGTTATTCTCGTTCACTTCCACCACTTTTGAGTCGGGGTCTACGATCAAGCCAATGTAGTAGGTTCGATCGCCAACCCAGAAGGGATCGCCTTTGAGGGGAAGATTGACGTTGATTGTCCTTTCTCCTGTAGCTGCACCAGCCTGGATCGTCAAAGGAACAGTACTCAGTAGCTTATCAGCCGTGGTAATTGTAGTATCGGTCGATAGGTAGAACCCGGCATCGAACGTTGCTGGAGCGGTCAGACTGTTGTTGCGAATATCGTAGCGAACTTTGATAGTTTGCTGAGTGTTGACACTGACCTGAGTAGGTAAAGCGGTGTCGTTTGTTGTTGTCAAACGGAAGCGAGGGGGATTGCTGCCGCCCAAGTTGGGGGTGGGCAACAGGTCAATGTCACGGGAAACCTCCAAGCTGCCGTTCAGTACGTAGGCGGTGCTGGTGGGAGCAGCCGAGGAAATCCTGGCGTAGTAAGTTCCCGCCGCAAGAGGTTGTGTAGTCCTAATCACCTCATCGGCAGTGCCCGGGGTGCTGGAGGTGCTTAGCACTGTTGCGCCATCGGCTCCTATCAATTCCAGGGTTGCGTCGGCAGTTAACCCCCGCAGGCTGAGGGTGAGGTTGGCGGTGGTGGCGGTGGTGAATTTGTAGTAGTCGGAGGGATCACTGGGGCCACCGATGCGATCGCTCAACCTGCCTGTGCTGCTGAGGGTTCCGATATCGAAAGCAGTGGGACTGGTGTTACCGGCCAGGTCGATCGGCACTGCCGAGGCAGATACAACCGCAGACAAGTTCCAGTTAGTGTCAGCGATCGTGCCTAACGAAGCTTCGCCCTGATAAGTTGTGCCGTTCAAGAACCATGCTGTAGTCTGTCCATTGGCATAGTTGCGCCAAGCTAAATCGGATTTGCCGTCGGCGTTGAAATCTCCAATGCCGCTCAACTGCCAGTTAGTGTCCGGTAGCTGAGGCAGACTGTCTGAACCGATGTAGGTGCTGTTGTTCAAAAACCAGGCTACGTTCTGCCCGTTAACTGAGTTGCGCCAGGCCAGGTCTGGACTGCCATCAGTATTAAAGTCTGCAATTCCGACTAGCTTCCAGTTGGGGTCGGGAAGTTTCGGGGCCTCTGCGGTGCCTACGATCGTGTTGCCGTTCATGTACCAGATGACATTGTCACCCGAAACCCCATTCCTCCACAGAATGTCAACCTTGCCGTCCCGATTGAAGTCTGCTGCCCCACCAATCTGCCAGTTAGTGTCTGAAATCTTCTGAAGAGAAATTGCATCCTTAAAGTTGTTGTTGGCATCAAACAGCCAGATGGTGTTATCGCCATTGGCAATGTTGTGCCACACATAATCCGGCCCGCCATCGCCATCAAAATCTCCGGTTGCTTGCATGCGCCAATTGATATCTCTGATGGCAGGGATGGCAGCTTCAGAAGTGTAGGTTGCTCCGTTCAATAGCCACAGAGTGTTGATGCCTGCGTTGGGCCCAGCAGGATCGCCCAGGTAGCGCCAGAACAGGTCTGATCGCCCTGTGGTTCCGGTATCGACGCTAAGCGTATAGGTAGTGTTGACGCTGCTGCTGGCGGCGTAGACTCGAATGAAGTAGGTGCCAGGGTTAAGCGTGTCGGTGACGATCGCATCTGCCAAGCTGCCAGGATTAGTGGAGTTATATAGCAGACCGTCTACGGGGTCGCCTGAGCTATCCAAGAGCGCTAGTTCAGCATTATTAGAGGCAGGGTTAAGCTTAAGCAGTAAACTGCTGCGCTGGCTTAGCTCTAGGCGGATATAGTCGTCTGTGTCTCCTGAGCCTAAGGAATCTGTGCTGGTTCTGGAGAAAGGCTGAGAGCCAGCAGGAATGGTTAGTACGTTCTGTGTAAACTGATTGCTATCAAAGACGGTATCCATGGCTTCACCCTTAAGCTTGCGATCGCTCAATCTACTTTGCCCAAAACTTAAAAGAGAACACACACGTTTACGGGAACTTCATAAACTGTGCCTCCCTCAGCAATCCTACTGCTTCTGCGAGGAACTAGATGGGATCGAGACAACTTGAGCCTATGAAGTTCTCAAACTCCTACAGTTAGGTCTAATTGGGGGAGCTTGTTCAATGAGCAGAATAACTCAGGAGAAAAGTTTGGTAATCGAATGGTATGGCTTGTGCTTCAGCCTGTCGAAGAGTCTCCTAGCTTGGCACGATGGTGTTATCACAATGCTTTGTCAAGTTGTATGATTTGTCGATCGTAATGGTTTCTTTAAGTATTGTCTAAACAGTCTTGGAAGTGATGCAGCGAATGAGCGAGGAACAGTGGAAGGCATCGTGCCATAATTTATTTCCGACCGCCCTGTTCGTGTTCAATCTTAAA
>DATNQR010000055.1:0-14384 GCA_036703905.1 Thermosynechococcaceae cyanobacterium | reverse complement strand
TGCGCCACTACGAACTCACACTGGCTCAACAGTCACTCTCAGAAGCGGCAAAATAACTGCTGTAAGGTCTATAGACCTTACAGCAGTTATTTTGCCGCTTCTGAGAGTGACTGTTGAGCCAGTGTGAGTTCGTAGTGGCGCAGTCCAGCCACCAAGTTGAAGCGCAAGCCAAACCGAGGGCGACGCGCGTCTCTGACTTACGTTTCAAAACTCAAGCAGCGTTAAGCTGATCTATCAAGGCAGAGGCCAGCACTCTCTGAACAGACAACTGACCTCTTGACCGCACTGACTGAGCTTTACTGAGCCTTTGCCACTTGCAGTACCGCTCCCAGTCCAGCGCTCATTTCGTCAGCCGAAACTTTGCCATCGTGATTTTGATCCAAGGCATCAAAAACAGCATCGCTGCCCATCCACTCATCACGGGTGATGAAGCCGTCGCCATTCAGGTCGAAGGCATGGAATAGCTCTTCGGTGGTTTCGTTGAGGTGATTGCCTGCTTCCAAACGAGCCAGCCGATCGACCAGCAGGAGTTCCAGGGTTTCGAGGGCTTTGGTGAAGCCTTGGATTCCTTCTGCCAGCTTCTCTGCGGACATCCGATCTTCTGTGTGCATCCGGTCAAAGGTTTCCTTATCCATTGGAATCCGCTCAATTTCCAGATCGGCAGCTTTGCTGGGATCGAGCTTACGCGGCAGGTCGCCTTGGGTTTCTGAGAGTTCCGCCAACAGCTTAGGCGAGATGGTCAGCAGATCACAGCCAGCCAATTCAATGATTTCACCAATGTTGCGGAAGCTGGCTCCCATTACCTCGGTTTTGTAGCCGAACTTTTTGTAGTAGTTGTAGATGGTGGTGACGGACTGCACTCCGGGATCGTCTGCGCCAGTGTAGTCTTGCCCAGTCTCCTTTTTGTACCAGTCCAAAATGCGACCGACGAAGGGAGAAATCAGGGTGGCTCCGGCATCGGCGCAGGCGATCGCCTGGTGAATGCCGAACAACAGCGTCAAATTACAGTGGATGCCTTCTTTTTCCAAGACTTCGGCGGCTTTGATGCCTTCCCAAGTGGAGGCAATTTTGATCAAAATGCGATCGCGGCTCACCCCCGCTTTCTCGTACTCTGAGATCAAGTAGTGGGCTTTGGCGATTGTTGCCTCTGTGTCGTAGGACAGGCGAGCATCCACTTCGGTGGAAACACGCTTGGGCACAATCTCCAGAATCTTCTTGCCAAAGGCCACTGCGAGGCGATCAAAGGCAAGGGTGACGATCGCCTGACGGTCGGCTCCCTCGCCCGCATCTTTCTTCGCTTGCAGCAGCGTGTCGTCTACAATTTCTTGATACTCCGGCATTTGAGCCGCTGCTGTGATCAACGAAGGGTTGGTCGTCGTGTCGCGGGGGGTGAATTTCTTGATCGCCTGGATGTCTCCAGTGTCCGCAACGATCACCGTTATTTCTGCCAGTTGCTCTAACAGATTCGCCATGAAGCCTCCTATAGGGTTCGGGTTGCCAATGAGCAGGGCTGCGTCGCGCAGTTTGGGCTGGTTGATACTGCATCTCCTTCAGGATACGATCGCCCTTCCTTCTGGTGCTGTAGCTTCTGAAAGAATTTCGATTGCGGCTGCGCCTCAAATTCTCAATAAACGGTGACTTGATTGGGACTAATGTCGCATTGCCAAGTTGCCACGATCGCCCACACAGGGCGAAACGTCTCTGAGCTTTGATCTCCTAACACCCAGCCCAAGACCACTTTCATAAAGTGGTCTGCCCTTAAGGGGTTTGGGGGATCCCTGCCACATCAGTCCTGTTGAGTAATCCTATTGAGTAATCCTAAAACTTCTGCCCAAAACCAAAGTGGAACTTTGAATCACCTTCGTTGTTGAGACCAAAATCCAGACGGATGATGCCGATCGGTGAGTTTAGCCGCACTCCCAGCCCATAGCCAAAGCCGAAGCCGGGTTTGTCGCGCTGCAATCCGGGTTGACCCAACACCGCATCTTGACTGTTTAACCCGGAGCCAAGATCAAGGAACGCCACGCCGCCAATGAAGCGATAGATCGGAAAACGGTACTCTGCTGAAGCCAGAAGATAGCTGCGACTGGTGGCAACGTCGTCATTGCCAAAGCCCCGCACGCTGTTGGTTCCACCCAAGGTGTAGGCATCGTAGGGTGGCAGATCGCCGACGACGGTTCCAAGCTGGAGGTTGAGAGCGATCGTTTGGGGAAACTGGTTGTCTGAGCCAGCCTGAATCCAATCCACTGGAATAAATTGAGCGTAGGTGGCACTGAGGCGATTGCTGAGAATTCGCCCGTAGCCCACAGGCAGCGATTGAGCCGTGCCCAAATTGATCAGCGTTCCTTTGGATGGATTGGTGGTGTTGTCGCGGGAATCTTGCACGGCGTTGAAGGACAGGGTGAGCAGATCGTCGATGCCCTCGCCGCTAAAAGAGAGGGGATTGCCGCGCCCATCCTGAGTTGCAATGTCGCCCTGGCGATCGCGCAAGCTAGTGCGGGTGTAGTTTATTCCTACCGATCCCAGAAAATCCGGGCTGATGGGATACTCAACATTTGCGCCGCCGCCGGTACGTCGCTCTCGCACCCGATCGCCATTAGCCAGCTTGATATCTTCGTCGAACACCCGAGAGCCGCCCTGTCGTCGGAAGAAGTTTACCCCGTAGCCGAGGGTGTTGGGGTCGGTCGATCGGTAAGGACTGAGGAAGCGCCCATCGAACTGCACGTCTCGCGTTCCCACTTGAGCACTGGCAGAGAGCCTCTGGGCCAGTCCGCCAAAGTTGGTGTCTTGAAAGTTGATTGTGCCGAAGAGTCCCAAATCGTCGTTGTATCCGCCGCCAAAGTTAAAGCCCCGCGACTTCGCCTCCACCACGTTGTAGATCACATCGGCACGCCGAGCATCACCTTCCAGAGTCACAGTGACACCCTCAAAAATGCCCAGCTTGGACAGACGATTGACATCTCCTTGCACAGTTTGTTGCTGCAACACTTGACCAGGCTGAAGCAGAATTTGGCGGCGGATGAAGCCTTCCTGAGTTCGGTAGCGAATTGGGTTGCCGTTTTCGTCGATCGTGTTGCCTTCCCGATTCACGAATCGAATACGCACATCGCCCACTACTCCTTCCGCCACGTCGATCGTCACCACGCCTTCACGGGTAGGCTGCACCGTCAGCACTCGCGCCAGGTTATAGCCGTTCTGGGCATACCATTCATTCGTGCGCCGCACTCCGACGGCAAGGTTGCTGGGGCTAACGGGTTGTCCAATCTGGTCGCCAAAGAACTGATTCACCAACGCAGGGGTAAGCGCTTGGGCATTGGTGAGACGGAACGATCGCACGATCGCGGGCTGCACTTGAAACGTCACGCTCACGCCCTGGGGGTTGGGCTGGGAACTGAAGCTGGCACTGGCGAAGAACCCTGTGCCTAGAATCGTTGCCACATCCTGCTTCAATTGACTTTGGCTTGTCTCCCGTCCTGCCTGCGTGGCGATCTGCTGCCGAATTGTCGCCTCAAGCTCTGGTGTGGCTCCCACAATCTGCACCTGGGTCGCAGTCACCACCAGTTCTCCAGTCGATCGCACGATCGGCGCAGGGATAGGGGTAGCTGTGGGAGTGCTCAAAGATGGGACTGTAACCCTGGCGGGCATCGTTGAGGGTTGCGGAATCGTCTCCGGAGTGCTGGGCAGTGGAATCTGGCTCACAGGTTGGGTTGCCTGGGGCAGCGCCGGGGCGATTGGCTGAAACTCCTGATAAAACTGAGTTTGGGCTGGTTGCCTAGATTCCGTAGCTTGAGCCATCAACCTGACAGGAGCAGCACCCAACGCAGCATTTCCTGTCGCCAACGTTGCCAGAGTGGAGAGTGCCAACCAGGGAGAATGAGGGATCACGATCGGGTACAGAAATAGGGCATTCAGAAGGCGTTGCCAGAAGCGTTGCAGTCGAGCCAAGCCACAAATTTGGCCCCTCCATTTTGCACAGTTTCTTGCAGTCCGCCGCTTTATTTTCGAGAAGCCGATCGCCCCTGTCCGGTTCCCGTCGCCCTAATTCTCCCTGGTCAGCAACACCACAGCATAGGCTGCGATGCCTTCTTCGCGTCCGGTTGCGTCTAGCTTTTCGTTGGTGGTGGCTTTCACGCCGACTTGATCTGGGTTGAGATGCAGAGTCGCAGCTAGACGATCGCGCATTGCGCCAATGTGCGGCTTCAGCTTTGGTCGTTCTGCCACAACTACTGAGTCAATGTTGCCAATCTGCCAGCCGCGATCGCGAATCAAGCGATCGACCTGCGCTAGTAGCTCTAGGCTATCTGCCCCTTTCCATTTCTCATCTGTGGGTGGAAAATACAGCCCGATGTCCCCCAGGCTCAAAGCTCCTAGCATGGCATCCATAATCGCGTGGGTCAGGGCATCTGCATCGCTGTGCCCTAGTAGGCCAAGCTCATGGGGAATGCGAACGCCACCCAAGATCAATGGACGCTCTGGAACAAGACGGTGAATGTCGTAGCCGTTGCCAATCCGAATCCCAGCCATCCTATCCTCAGCACTCAGTATTTCTGATTAAGTGTTTCTGATTATAAGCGGCTAACCGATCGCTACTAGCTCCTTGTACTCTGTGGCTAGTTCTGCCTCCGTCAAACTGTCCTTGGACTCTTGAGGACTCCACAGCAGCTCAAACACCAGTAGATACCGGGGAACCATCATCGTGATGTTTTCGAGCACATCCCGCAGTACCGAAGTGGTGTAGATATCGCCGAAGAGCGGGTTATCGTTCTCTGTGCCTAGCAGCAGCGTCACCACTACATAAGCTGAGGTTTCGTTGGGTTCAGGCGGCTCGATCGGCTGTGTACTGACTACGCCGTTGACATTGGACAGCGATTCCACACTAAACTTACTGCGCTCTTGCAGAGAGAGTTCAGTAAATCGGGTTTCGGCTGCTTCGCGATTGTAAAGCGTCTCCGAACTGGAGAGAACGTGAGTCCAGTAGGCAGCGTGATCGAGCAGAGCGGTGGCGGTTTGCCGCAAGAGTTGAAACAGCCCTTCAGAAGTCGTCGTGTCTGCCTTCAACCCTAGGTCAGACAAAGTGGCTTGGAGCGATCGCGCCTCCGATCGCAGTGCCACCTGAAGCTTAGTAACCGTCACAATATCGTTGCTTAACTCTGACTCATTGATGCTGCTGAGATTGCTTACCATATGCCCCTAATTTTGCCCAAGCGGGATTGTTAATTCACGCCGAACTGACTCTCTTGTGATTTGGATCAGTCCTAGATCTGAACCATCTCCGTGTACTCCGTCAGCAATTCGTCGTAGGTCAAGCTGTCGGCTCCATCTTGAGGACTCCACAGCAGCTCAAACACCATGAGATACTCGGCGGGAAGCGCAGCTAGTTTTTCCAGGGCGGCCTTCAGGGCTTCCTCGGTACGAATGGTTTCAAACAGAGGCTTGTCGTGGGCAGTGCCCACTAAGAGCGTCACGACAATGTAGGAAGCGGGATCTTCTTCGGGATCAATTTTGAGATCCCGTTGGGTCACTCGACCGCCTACGTTGACCAGTGATTCCACATTAAACTTAGTCCGCTCACTCACCGACAGCTTGCTGAACACTTCCTCTGCCTGGGCCCGGTTTTTGACTGACTCGGAACTGGATAGGACGTGCGACCAGTTTTCCGGGGTTCGCAGTAGCGCCAGTGCCGATTCCTGAAGTAGTTGCTGTAAGCCTTCTGGGGTATCGCTGTCCACTTGCAGGGCCAGTTGGGTCAATTCTGTCTGAATCGATCGCGCCTGGGCCAGCAGTGCCACTTGGATCTTGCTGACGGTCACAATGTCGTTGTTGAGTTCCCGTTCTTGCTTGGAACCACCGCCCTTCACCGCACTGCTGATCGCTTTGATGATGAAGTAGATCACAAGTACGACGAGCGCCGCCCCGGCCCCCAGGATGATAAATCCCAACACCAACTCCCCAGTGCTCGCTGGGCTGCTTGCCGCTTGGGGCTGACCGTTTGCCGTTTGGGGCTGACCGTTGTTGTAGTAGCCGCCACCGCCTACGGGAACCGGAACAATGACGGGGCCACCGTAGCCAGGATTGTAGCCAGGACTGTTGTTGCCAGGGTTATTGGAGGGCGAGTTGTTGCTGCGGCTGGGACTGGAGGAACCAGAACTACCACTGGAGCGAGATGGAGAAGACTTGAAGGAGCCGCCGCCACTGCGGCCACCACTGCTTTTGGCACTTGCTTCAGCGCCAATACTGAGTTGAATATCGGAAGGTTCGATCGATGGCTGAAGGGTGAGACTGCTGGCGAAAACAGCGCTGGCAGCGATCGCACAAAAGCGGACGGTTTGAATTTTCATAGATTAGTGCTGGATGAGCTTAGTGCTGATTGGGCTTAGTGCTAGTTGAGCGTGAATTCTGCATCTGACCTCAAGCGTCCCTCTCCTCTATTATCTTAGGAGCTTCGTTCTCAAAGGAGGATTCTAACGATTCTTGATGAGCGTCGAGCCAGTGCTGGTACAGATCAGGGCGACGATCGCGGGTGCGGTGGAGCTGCTGTTCTCTCCGCCACTGGGCGATCGCGGCATGGTTTCCAGACAACAACACTGAGGGAACGCTCCACTCCCGAAACACAGCCGGACGAGTGTACTGGGGATAGTCCAGCAAGCCATCTTCAAAGCTTTCCGCCTTAAGAGACTCCACCTTGCCCACGGTTCCGGGCAGCAGACGCACTGTGCCATTAATCAGCGCCAGGGCCGGAATCTCGCCGCAGGTCAGCACAAAGTCGCCCAAGGATACCTCCCGCGTTACTAGATGCAGCACTCGATCGTCCACGCCTTCATAGTGCCCACAGATAATTACCAACTGATCACAGGTTGTGGCAAATTCCTGAAACATTTTTTGCTGCATCGGTTCGCCTTGGGGAGTCATCAGCAGCACTTCTCGCCGGGGCAAAACTGGGAGAGATTCCACTGCCGCGAAGATGGGATCAGGCTTCATCAGCATTCCCACGCCACCGCCGTAGGGTTCGTCATCGACTCTGTGGTGTTTGTCAGTGGTAAAGTCGCGGGGGTTAGTGAGGTGGACTTCGGCGATCGTTTTCGCCAGCGCTTTGCCCAGCAGCCCAGAACTCAGGGGTGAGGTGAAGAAGTCAGGAAACAGCGTGATCACGTCAAGGCGCATTGGGTATCCGGTAAAATCCTTCGATCGATGATCAAACAGGTATGTTTAATCATTACATTGACAAATCATTACATTGACACATTGACAAATCATCACACTGAGGACTATCACAAGCTTGGAATAGGAGGCATAACCTCTCTGATCACGGATGTTACGTTCTCTCACTGGATGTCAGTAGTCTGTCTTGAATGCGTGTACGACCCTCATGGAACCAAACTTCCTTATCAAATCATCTTCAGAGGTTGCTGTCAGGTTGAGTGCAATGTGTGGAATGCGCTCAACCTGCTTGACGCAGAGGCTGACCTAATTGGAATACATTTGGGTGTTGCAGACTACCAAAGACCCGCATTAATCCACACCGATATTTTTGAATTGTCCATAATCTACAAAAGTTATGAGGTTGTTAAAACCTGGTAGAAGCTGATGTTCTCACGGTTCGCAGAGACTGAGTTCAGAGCTAGCTTGCTTCGCTCTACTCCTGGTAACAGGTTGGACTCTGCGAGTTTTGAAGGACGATCGCGCCCTAGAAGCGGTGTTTGGGACAGAGCCATAGCGCCCTCTGCTGTCTCAGACCAACTTGTGATCGTCTCCTTCCCGTCGCCGAGGTTCAGTCCAGTAGAAAACCTTCCTGGTTACTTAGACTACGTTTCCAAGATCGGGCATGATGCCTAATAATGAGTAACCGAAGCGAAAAGAGTAAATTCTGGAGCGGCGATCGACTTTCAGATCCGCACAGCCAACTTTAGTTTGACCCTATTATATTTTGAAGCCCTCAGCAGTCAGGCAAAGCAATGAACAGAAGCAGCGTTCCAAGTACAGTTGTTCGATTTTTGGAGCGCTTGTTTCATTTCACGCCCGATCGCTCTACCCCACCCTACCTAGAATCTCAATTTCCTGGAGAGAAGATGCCCCAGTCTACGAAAACAGCCATTATGGTGATTGGGGGAGCGGAAGATAAAGTACATGGACGGGAGATCCTGTACAACTTCTTTGGTCGATCAGGATCGACTGATGCCCAGATTGCCATCATTCCCTCCGCCTCCCGTGAACCAGCGATTATTGGCGATCGCTACCAAAAAATCTTCGAGGAAATGGGTGCAAAGGGAATTGAGATTTTAGATATTCAAGACCGGACTCAGTGCGACGATCCATTGATGCAGAGCTACGTGGAGAGCTGCACGGGCGTGTTCATGACTGGGGGAGACCAGCTACGGCTGTGTAGCCTGCTGGCCGATACGCCTCTGATGACTACCATTTGTCACCGGGCCCAGAAGGGCGAAATCACCCTGGCCGGAACCAGTGCAGGGGCAGCAGTGATGGGTCACTACATGATCGCGGGGGGCGGCAGTGGCGAATCTCCTAACCGATCGCTGGTGGACATGACCACGGGACTAGCGATTATTCCTGAAGTGATTGTGGATCAGCACTTCCACAACCGCAACCGCATGGCACGGCTGATGAGCGCTCTGGCAGGCCATCCCGATCGCCTCGGCATTGGCATTGATGAAGACACCTGTGCCTTGTTTGAAGGCGACGGGCTGATCGAGGTAATCGGCAAAGGCACAGTGACGGTTCTCGATCCGGGAGAGATGTCTTTTACCAACTACAGTGAGATTGGAGCCACCGATCCAATTAGCATTTGTAATCTGCGGCTGCACATTATGAGCCACGGCGATCGCTACGATCTGCGGCGACGGTTGGCCCTGTGTCCCAGCTAAAAGTCCTATCTAAAGGTTCTAGCTAAAAGTCCTAATAGCGAACGATCGCCCCCACAAGGGTTCAAGCAGTACATCGCGATCGGCGGATTGTATGTATGCTCTGAAAAGTCCATTTCTCGAAGATCTGCTCCTTCACCCAGTCAACTCTCCACTGCGAAACTGTTCAGCCTGGACAGTCTGATGGTTTCAGAGCAATTGAAACTGGGTGGGTTGTCTCAAACCAGATCCAAAAAGCTTGCCTAGATAGAAGTAGCTCCACCTCGCCTCATTGCCCTCTTGAACAGTGTTATGAAAATACTCAAAATCCTGACTCTCCGTGGCCCGAACTACTGGAGCATCCGCCGTCCCAACCTAATTGTCATGCGCCTAGATCTAGAAGATCTGGCTGATAAACCCTCGAACGTGATTCCGGGGTTCTACGAAGGCTTAGTGGAAACGTTGCCCAGTTTGGTGGAGCATTTTTGCTCTCCGGGCTGCCGGGGTGGGTTCTTGAGTCGGGTGCAGGAAGGAACCATGATGGGGCACATTATTGAACACGTTGCCCTGGAACTGCAAGAACTGGCTGGGATGCCGACAGGCTTCGGGCGCACCCGTGAAACTTCTACCCCCGGAACCTACCAGGTGGTGTTTGAGTATCTGGACGAAGAAGCCGGACGCTATGCCGCTCGTGCTGCCGTGCGCCTGTGCCAAACCATTGTGGACACTGGGATCTATCCCGCTACAGAACTGGCGCAAGATCTGAAGGATCTGCAAAACCTGAAGGATGCTTCCTCCCTTGGCCCCAGCACCGAAGCGCTGGTGAAAGAGGCCGAAGCGCGGGGGATTCCCTGGTTCCAACTGGGGGCGCGGGCGATGATTCAGCTAGGCTACGGAGTTCACCAAAAGCGTCTCCAGGCAACTTTGAGCGATCGCACTGGCATTCTGGCCGTCGAACTAGCCTCCGACAAAGAAGGAACCAAGCGCATTCTCAGAGACGCAGGCGTACCTGTGCCGCGCGGCACAACGGTTAGCTACCTGGACGAACTGGCGGACGCGATCGAATCTGTTGGGGGCTACCCGATCGTGATCAAACCCCTGGATGGCAACCACGGCCGGGGCATCACGATCAATATCAAAACTTGGCAGGAAGCCGAAGATGCCTACGACGCAGCCCAGGAAGCAGCTAAGTCTAAAACCGTGATTGTGGAGCGCTTTTACCGAGGGCAGGATCACCGAGTTCTCGTGATTAACGGCAAAGTGGTAGCGGTGGCCGAGCGGGTTCCAGCTCATGTGATTGGGGATGGACAATCAACGATCGCCCAACTGATCGAAATTACCAACCAGGACTCTCGCCGGGGCGACGGACACAATAACGTTTTGACCAAGATTGAAGTTGATCGCACCAGTTGGCAATTGCTGGAGCGCCAGGGCTACACCCTGGAAACAATCCTGCCAGAGGGTGAGATCTTTTATCTTCGAGCCACGGCAAACTTGAGTACGGGCGGTGTGGCCATTGATCGCACAGACGAAACCCACCCAGAGAACATCTGGCTGGCCCAGCGCATCGCCAAAATTATCGGTTTGGACATCGCCGGGATCGATGTCGTCACGCCAGACATCACCAGGCCTCTGCGGGAAGTCGATGGCGTGATTGTGGAAGTCAATGCTGCGCCTGGATTCCGAATGCACGTCTGCCCCAGCGAGGGCATTCCCCGCAACGTGGCAGAACCCGTGCTCAGTATGCTGTTTCCGCCGGGATCAAGCAGCCGTGTCCCCATCATTGCCCTCACCGGAACCAACGGCAAAACCACCACTACCCGCCTGACTGCCCACATTTTCAGACAAATGGGTCAGGTCGTTGGCTACACCACTACCGATGGAACCTACATTGGCGACTACCTAGTGGAACCTGGCGACAATACTGGACCTCAGAGTGCTCAACTGATCCTGCAAGATCCCACGGTGGAAGTGGCGGTGCTGGAGAGTGCCAGAGGCGGCATTTTGCGATCGGGTTTGGCCTTCGGTACCTGCGATGTCGGCGTGGTGCTGAACGTGGCCGCCGACCACTTGGGACTGGGGGACATCGACACGATCGAGCAAATGGCGCGGGTTAAAGGTGTGGTAGCCGAAGCCGTGATGCCAAAGGGGTACGCTGTCCTCAACGCCGACGATCCTTTAGTGGCCAAGATGGCGGAGCAGGTCAAAGCTCAGGTGGCCTACTTCTCGATGAATCCTGACAATCCTCTGATCCGCTCCCATACTCAAGCCGGCGGACTGGCAGCCGTCTACGAGAACGGTTATCTGTCCATTCTCAAGGGCGATTGGACGCTACGAATTGAGCAGGCGGTGAATGTGCCTCTGACCCTAGCTGGACGAGCGCCCTTTATGATCGCTAACGCGCTGGCCGCGAGTTTGGCCGCCTTTGCCCAAGGAGTTCGGATCGAAGACATCCGCGCCGCTCTGTCCACGTTCACAGCGTCCATTACCCAAACTCCCGGCCGCATGAACTTGATCGACCTCGGCCGCTTCCATGCTCTGGTGGACTATGCCCACAACGCTCACAGCTACGAAGCTCTGGCAGGATTTGTCCAGAACTGGCCGGGTGAGCGGATCGGTGTAGTGGGCGGGCCCGGCGATCGCCGGGATGAAGATTTCGTCACTTTGGGTCGGCTGTCTGCCCAAATGTTCGATCGCATCCTGATCAAAGAGGACGACGATACCCGCGGACGACCCCGTGGCGATGCAGCTCGATTGATTAGTCAGGGTATCCAGCAGGTCAAGCCCGATGTGAGCTTTGAGGTAGTTCTGGAGGAGGAGCAGGCGATCGAGACTGCCCTCAACGTGGCTCCGCTCCACAGCTTGGTCGTCGTGTTGCCTGAGAGCATTAACCGTGCCATCCAACTGATCGAAGCCCGTCGTTACGTACCCCAGACTAACGTCAACAGCGCTCCAGCCAAGGCTCCTTTCAAAGAAACCGTACCTCAACCTACTTCCGAATCTGTCGAGGTAATGAACCTCAGCTAGAGGTCGGCTGTGGAAGATGACAGTAACCTTGTGCGAGCAACCGAAATCCATCGGTCGTGCAGGGTTTTTGCCTTGTTTCGGTGTAAAAATGAGCAGAGTCGCTAACTCCTGACCTCGATCGCAGAAACCCCTCATGAACCCAACCGAAATCAAGCGCGAAGCCCGCGATGTGTACAAAGCGATCGAGCCGCTGCTGAAGGCAGAACCTGGATTAGAGCAATTTGTCTTAGGGGATCTAGCCAAGATCGTACAAATTTGCGGACGTAGCAACAGTGAGGTTTCCTCGAACGAACTGTTGGCTTTTCTGATGGTTTATGCGCTGATCAAAAACGATGCAGTCAAGCTCAATCTCGCGATCGCGTCTTGGGAAACTTCCCCCGAAATCAGGCTAACTCAGGAAAAAGAAGTCCTTAAGATTCTTCTAGAACTGACTAACAGCAGCGCGCAGAAAGACAAGCTCATTTTACCTTCCATCCTAAATCGGCTGGATGAGCAAAAGCACACGAACTTTCTGGATAAAGTCGTTAACGCGGTCTATCGCTTTGCTGATGTTGTAGCAAAAGCAAATGAGCGGGTAACGCTGCAAGAGATGGAATCTCTAACTCTAATTTGGAAGCTCCTGCATACTTACGAAGATCCAGAGAAGTACGTCAAGATTAGCTCAGATGGAGCTTCCGTCATGGCTAAGTCAGGACTCGATCAAGTGCTGGATGAATTACACCAACTGATCGGCATGGAGAACATCAAAACCGAAGTCACCACCCTGACAAATTTTCTCAAGGTGCAGCAAATTCGATCGCAGCGTGGCTTGCCCAAGGTTTCTACTTCGCTCCATGCAGTGTTTGGCGGCAACCCTGGCACGGGCAAGACCACTGTGGCGCGAATGATGGGCAGAATCTTTAAAGAGCTGGGCTTTCTCAGCAAGGGACATCTGGTGGAAACCGATCGGGCTGGAATGGTCGCCTCGTTCATCGGTGGCACTTCCGAGAAAGTCACAAAGCTGGTGGAATCTGCCTTGGATGGCGTGTTGTTTGTGGACGAAGCCTACGCGCTGAACGTGGAATCGGGGCAGGATTTCGGCAAAGAAGCGATCGATGTTCTCCTCAAACGCATGGAAGATCACCGCGATCGCATGGTGGTGATCGTGGCAGGTTATACCAACGAAATGAACGAATTTGTTGAGTCTAATCCTGGCTTAAAGTCTCGCTTCAATCGTTACCTTTTCTTCAACGACTATGGCCCCGGTGATCTGTTGAATATCTTCAAGAAACTCTGCCGCGACAGTCGTTTTAATCCAACTGAAGCCACCAGTCAGAAAATGTATGATCTGTTGTTCAACCTCTACAGCGATCGCGATAAAACTTTTGGCAATGCGCGACTGGTGCGCAACTTATTTGAAAAGACGATTGAGCAGCAAGCGAACCGTCTGGCGGTCGGGACTTCCCCCAGTGACGAAATGTTAACCACGCTGCTGCCGGAAGATGTTCCTTCGATCGAATCGGTGCGATCCAAAGCAACCTTTGGCTAAGACCTTAGCTAGAGGTTTTTAGCAAGACTTTTAGCTAGGGGAAGCTGTGTTGTATAGCTAGGGAAAGCTGTGCTGTGGACATCAAGAGAAAACCGCTCGCCCGTGCTATCTTGACATCATTGAATTGAAATTCGTCAAACTTGTCTAAGTCGGCTATGGACAGCGATCGCCTCGCTCAACACATCGAACAAACTGGCGGTATTTCCAAACCCTGGCTGCTTGTGCAGCTACGCCTCAAGAAACTTCAGGAGAGCCGCAGCCAGATCTCAGAAGCGGAGTACGCTGAAGCATTGGCAGATATTCACCAGGATTTGATGAACCTGGGAGAATGGTGGATTGGCATTGAACATGAGGCGTTTGGTTAGCGATGCCTACCCGCAAGAAGATTGAGGCAGAAATCGATTTACGCGATCCACAGTACTATCTCAACCGAGAACTAAGCTGGCTGGAATTCAACAGCCGAGTCCTACATGAGGCTTTTGATCCCCGCACTCCTCTGCTGGAACGGCTTAAATTCCTGGCTATTTTTAGCTCTAACCTGGACGAGTACTTTATGGTGCGGGTGGCTGCCCTAAAGCAGCAAGTCGAAGCCCAGATTACTAAGCTCTCAGCCGACGGGCGCACCCCCCAAGAGCAGCTAGATTTAATCAGCCAGCGCTTGCAGCCGTTGGTAACGCAGCAGCACCGACACTTTGAGGAAGCCCTGCGCCCTCAACTGACTAATAAAGGTGTGCACCTGCTGGATTACATCGACCTGAACCAGGAGCAGCGCGCCTACCTGCACCACTACTTTGAAGAGCAGATTTTTCCGGTACTGACTCCGTTGGCGATCGATCCCAGCCATCCCTTCCCCCACATCTCCAATCTCAGCCTCAATCTGGCAGTGATTATCAAAGATGAAGAAACTGGGGAAGACCTCTTGGCGCGGGTGAAAGTGCCGGGAATTTTGCCGAGATTTTTACCCTTACCTGAAC
>DATNQR010000054.1:0-5850 GCA_036703905.1 Thermosynechococcaceae cyanobacterium | reverse complement strand
AAACTAGAAACCGCAAAGTCAGCAAGTAAAGTCAGTAAGCAAATAGAGCAAGATGATTAATCCATCCATTAAAGCAAAAATTCAGAATTTCCTTAGAAAAAAAACTAGGCTACTGCTATTGTTTTTGATCACTGTGCTGTTGCTTTTCTCCAGAGACTATATCCTTCAGTGGACAGTTCCCAACCCAGAGAATAGTCAGCGACCCCAAGTGGGAATTACATTCATCCATATTAATGCCGAATCCTTGAAACTAGATTGGAAGAAAACCTTCCGAGAACTTGTGAACGACTTAGGATTCGCCTACGTTCGGATTCCTGTTTTTTGGGATCAGATTGAGTCAGCGCCTGGGAAGTTCTATTGGGACGATCTGGATTGGCAGATGGAAGAATCGGCCAAAGCCAAGGCTAAAGTTTTGCTTGTGGTGGGACATCGGGTTCCTCGTTATCCAGAATGCTACGCTCCGGCCTGGACTAAAACGCTCAATGAGGCGGAATTTAAGCAAGCTCTATTTAAGATGATTGAGGCTACGATCGAACATTTCAAGACAAGCCCTGCCCTAGAGGGATGGCAGATCGAAAATGAGCCACAGGCTAAGATCTTGGGGAAAATTTGGGGAGAGAACTGTCGAGACGTTCTTCCACTACTCAAAGATGAAATTAAGCTGGTGAAAGCGATTGATCCAGTTCGTCCAACGGTCGTAAGCTTTGCTTTCACTCCGTGGATGGCATCTCAGCTAAACGCAACCCTGGAATTCAATAGTGACATTGTCGGTCTGACGGTTTTTAACAAGCTATTTTTCAGAAGTCCTATTTTTAACGGATATGTGGAAATGTTTAGGCTGGGCTTGATTGCTCCACTTCGCCTTGCTTATCAGAAGAAAGTTGCAGCCGATCGAGGCAAGAAGTTCTGGGTCGTTGAACTTCAAGCGGAACCTTGGGGCCCCAAAGGGCCGTATGAATTTGACTATCCTGGAGAGGCCGAGGAATCCATGAATGCCACGCTGTTAAAGGAAACTTGGACACGAGTAACTGAGGCAGGAATTTCCAGAATCTATCTGTGGGGAGCCGAATGGTGGCTATCTGAACGACAGAAGGGAAATTCTGCGATGTTAGAAACTGTCCAATCTTTGCTGAAACTACCTCCCAATGACTTGCCAAAGCTGAGATCGTAAGCTGCGATCGTAGGGACTATTGATCCACTGCTTAATCCTCGCCTAACCCTTCTTTTCATACATAAGACTAGAGGCTTTTGACTGAAAATTCCTTCAATAAGGTTGGGCCTCATTTTTGCTATAAGCAATCTTCCATAACGCAAACATTAAGAAAGTAAAGTCCGCAAGAACCGTGAGCCTAAGATGGAGCCATCCCCTGCTCTCTCTCCTCAGCAATAGGGGTCAAATTTATGAAAAATCAATTCCGTAGCGCTGCCCAGTTCGCTCATTTCGTCCAACGTCTGGCTCCGATCGTTTCCCTCGCTTCAGTTGTGGCGATCGCGCCTCTGTTCCCCAGTTCTGCCCTGGATTCTGTTCAAACTCGCAAATCCCAGGTTCAAACGACGGCTCAGGTTCAACCAGCGGCTCCAACCCAACCAGCGGCTCAGGTTCAGCCTTCGGTACGATCGTCCCCAACCCTGGCCCAACTGGAAGGAGTGGCTCTGCCAGGATGGTTGTTGCTACTGGTGGGCTTGGGTGTGTTTGTGATTCTAATTCCTAAAATTGGCTTTGTCTTTGGGCTGGTCGTTGTCGGTGAGCAAGAAGTTGGCATTGTGATCAAGAAGTTTTCCAGCAAGAGCCTACCAGCAGGTCGGCTGGTGGCGCTGGAAAACGAAGCTGGCTACCAGGCCGACACCCTAGCTCCGGGCTGGCATTGGGGCTACTGGGTGTGGCAATTCAGCGTCCGTAAAGACCCAGTAACGGCAATTCCTCAGGGCGAGATTGGGCTGATAGTGGCTAACGATGGCGCGTCGATTCCGCCGGAGCGAATTTTAGGCAAGGTGATGGATTGCGACAACTTCCAGGATGCCCGCAAGTTCCTGACTCGCGGGGGCGAAAAGGGACGACAACTGGGAATTCTGACTGCCGGAACTTATCGACTCAACACGGCTTTGTTCACTGTGATCACGGCGGCCAGTGCGGCCAAGCACGGGATGCAGCCGAAGGAACTGAAGCTGTTTGAAGTCCATTCTGAGCGAGTTGGCATTGTCACCACGCTGGACGGTGCGCCGATCGAACGGGGCGAAATTGCTGGCCCGATGATTCCGCACCATGACAACTACCAGAACGGGCAGCAGTTTATTGACGGCCACGGGCGGCGCGGTTTGCAGGAGCAGGTGGTGCTGTCGGGTTCTTGGAACCTCAACCCGTGGTTTGTGCAGATCGAAGAAGTGCCGATGACCGAAGTGCCGATCGGCTACGCTGGCGTGGTGATCTCGTTTGTGGGCAACTCAGACGCGGACGTGACGGGGGATTCTTTTACCCACGGCAACTTAGTCAATGTGGGTGATAAGGGCGTTTGGGTCACGCCGCTCTATCCCGGCAAGCATCCGCTCAACACCCGAATCACAAAGGTTGAGCTGGTTCCCACCACCAACATTGTGATTAACTTCACGACGCGGATTCAAGCGGAGCATGGCTACGATGCCAACCTGTCCTCGTTGAAACTGCTGTCGTTTGATGGTTTCACCTTTGATCTAGAGATTTTCCAAATCATTCACATCGGGGCCCTGGATGCTCCTAAAGTCATATCCCGTCTGGGTTCCATGCAAAACGTAGTGGATCACGTCCTGCGCCCGATCGTCGGCAACTATTTCCGCAACTCGGCCCAGGAATACACGATTCTGGACTTTCTGATTGCCCGGAGCGAGCGGCAGGCAGAAGCGGCAGACTACGTGCGAGGCGCACTGCGGGCCTACGATGTGCAGGCAGTGGATACGCTGATTGGGCTAATCACACCGCCGCCAGAACTGATGCAGACTTTGACCGATCGCAAGATTGCCGAGGAGCAGCAGAAAACCTATGAAGTACAGCGCATTTCCCAAACCCAGCGCCAACAACTGGTGCGGGAAACCGCGATCGCTGACATTCAGGGCGAGGTGGTGAAAGCGAGGGAAGGCGTGAAAATTGCCGAACTGAAATCCGAAGCTCAGGTGAAGCAAGCCAATGGGGAAGCCGAGTCAATTCGTCTGACTGGGGAAGCCAACGCCGATGCCTACCGCGCCGGGGTAAACGCCCTCGGTTCCCAGAGCTACACGGCACTGCAACTGATGCAGGTCATTGGCGATCGGCAGGTGCGGGTGGTTCCTGATGTCTCCGTAACCGGCGGCGGCCAAGGCTCCGGGCTGGTGGATGGACTGCTGGGCCTGATGCTGTGGAACCAGAACAAGGATCACCAACTGCCTCACCAGAACGGCGATACAGCCCTGACTCCAACTAGCGCCGATTCCCACAAGAAATAGGGTGCTGAACCGCTATCGGCTGCTGCACCGCCTTGGCCACTCCCAAACTTGGCTGGCGCTGGATACCGAACCCTCGCCCCCAGGGCAGTGCGTGGTGCAGCAGCACGAATTCAATCCTGCCGCGACGAAGGCTGCGCTGGCGATCGGGCCCCTGCTGAAAACGGCAAGCCAGCACCCCCAACTGCCGACCCTACTGAACTGGTTTGACGAGGGGAGCAGCTCCTACTGGGTGTGGGAATTTGTCCCAGAGCGCAATCTGGAAACAAAGCTGGCAGAAGCAGGTTGCTTCACCGTGGCCCAGATCGGCCAGCTTTTAGCTGAGGTGCTGCCCGTGTTGCACTGGCTCCACGATCGCGGCATCATCCACGGCAACCTGAAGCCAACGAACCTGATCGATCGCGGCGATCGCGTTCCCGTGACTTTAGTAGACTTCGGCTCAACCAAGCTCGCAGCCGTAGCCCGATCGCCCATCCCTGTCAGCCCAGAGTATGCCGCCCCAGAACAACTTCGGGGTCAGCCAGACTGCACCAGCGACCTCTACAGCCTGGGGGTGACTTGTCTGCACTTGCTGACGGATTTGCGCCCCTTCGATCTGCGGGACGGTATGGAGCAATGGGTCTGGCAAGCCTACTGGGTTCCGAACGATTGCGATCCTGCTACGCCCCACCAGCGCCAAGCCTTGGCTCGACTTCTGGAGCGACTGGCGACCCCAACGGGCGATCGCTTCCAGTCTGCCGCGGTCGTGCTGGAGGAACTGGTGCGATCTCACCTCATTCCTCCCTCTCGACCCCTTCCTCCTCCCGTCGCTCCACCCACCGCCAAAGAAATTCCACTGTGGCGCTGTGTTGCTCGTCTAGAAGGACACTCCGGCTTGTTTGGCACAATCAATACTGTGGCGATTAGTCCTGATGGCAGGACGATCGCCAGTGGCGGCAATGACAAAACCATTTGCCTCTGGGATGCCACGACAGGCGATCGCCTGGGTCAGCTAACCGGACACACGGGGGCGGTTCGATCAGTAATCTTCAGTTCTGATGGTCAACAGCTCGTGAGCGGCAGCAGCGATCGCACCCTCAAGTTTTGGGATGTCGCTACTCAAGCGCTGGTGAGTTCCCTGGATGCCCATGCCCAAGCTGTGACTGCGGTGTGCGGTTCCCTTCGCCTAGCCTCCCTAGAGGGGTTCAGCCAGATTTTCGCCAGTGGCAGCGCTGACAAGACCGTGAAGCTATGGGATGGCTCCAGCCGCACCGCGATCGCTATGCTTGCCGGACATCGGTTAGCCATCACCGCGATCGCCTTCAGCCCTACCGCACCTCTTCTAGCCAGCGCCAGCTTAGACAGCACGATCCGCCTGTGGGATCGGGTTACGCACCAATCGATCGCCCTCTTCACCGCTCACACCCGCGCAGTCCGGGCGATTGCCTTCAGTCCCAATGGAGAACACCTCGCCTCTGGCGGCGACGACAACACCATTCGCCTGTGGAATTTGGCAACGCGGCGATCGACATCGCTCCCCGGCCATGCTTGGGCAGTGACGGCTTTGGTCTTCAGTTCCGACGGTCAATCTTTGATCAGTGGTAGCTGGGACAAAACCCTGAAGCTCTGGGATCTCCGCACCGGCAGCGCCACGGTGCTGGCCCAGCATACCGACTCCGTAAGCGCGATCGCCCTGAGCCTCGATGGAGAAACGATCGCCAGTGGCGGACAGGACAAAACAATCTGTCTCTGGCAGAAGAACCCAGAGTAGGGCGCACCGTCGAATGTTTGCTCTCAAGCGAGGCGATGAGCTAGAGCAATCCACTCGTTCGACTGTTCACGATCGACCTGCACAAATCCCGCCGTCGCCAGCGCTGTCTCCATCTCATCGGCGTAATCCGTGGTGAATCCGGCGGTGATCAATAGTCCAGTGGAACGGAGCGATCGATAATAGTCCGCGGCCAAGGCGATGTGGATACGGGCCAGAACGTTGGCGGCGATCAGGTCAAAGGTTGCGATCGGGGAGAAGGGAGGTGTGGGATCGATCGAGCCGCCCATCCAGTGTCCCATTTCACTGCCCTGACCCAAACTTCCCTGCCGCACCGTCACCAGGGACTCCACTTGATTCTGCTGCACTGTCGCTTGGGTCGCCTCCACCGCTACTGTGTCGTTGTCCAGAGCGAGAACTTGACCACCCATCTTTGCGATCGCCACGCTCAAGATCCCTGATCCAGAGCCGAGATCCAGCGCTTGTAGATTGGGGGTAACGTGCCGTTCCAGCAGCCGCAGACTAACGATCGTTGCGGGATGCAGCCCACTTCCAAAGGCCAGACCTGTCCCGATCTTCAGCACAATTT
This sequence comes from Thermosynechococcaceae cyanobacterium, assembly GCA_036703905.1. GTDB lineage: Bacteria > Cyanobacteriota > Cyanobacteriia > Leptolyngbyales > Leptolyngbyaceae > DATNQR01. Next base: position 64 of record DATNQR010000054.1, on the reverse strand, counting down.
CATCCGCCACTGCCTGATAAGGCGCGTTGGAACTGAGGACAACGAATCGATCGCTAATGCGATG
>DATNQR010000053.1:0-6312 GCA_036703905.1 Thermosynechococcaceae cyanobacterium | reverse complement strand
AGCTGCGGCTGCGCCAGCAGATGCGGGGACAGAAAGTGCTTTCGACATCATTCCTCAAGTGGCTGAGGTTAAGCGCTATTTCGTTCAGAACTGGAGCCCGCCCAAAGATCTGACCCAAACTTTGGAGTATGTGGTTTCGGTGGATGCCAGTGGCACAGTGCAGGCGGTCAGCCCTTTGGGAGGCCCGTCCCAAACCTATCTGCCTAAAACTGGAATTCCAAAAGTAGGGGAACCGCTTGTTTCGCCGCTTAAGGGGCGAAACAGCGCCAACTTCCGCCTGGTTCTCAGTCCCGATGGCAGCGTCCTCACATTTTTGGCGAACTGACTTTTGGCAAGACGATTTGCTGTGTTGCAACAAGGGGCTTAGGCCCCTTGTTGCAACGAATCTGGCTACCGCTATAAGTGCGATCGTCCGTCTACGCTTGTTTCAGGATCACGCTTGCTTCAGGATCAATCGATCGCGGTGAATCTTTCGCACTTGAAACTCTAGCCCGGAAACCTGCTCCAGCATTGCCACCACCTGTTCAGGTCGCAGCAATGTTCCATCGTTGCGGCAACTGCCGAGGTAGCGGAGGGAAGTGGGTAGGTGGGATTCGAGGGAGAGCGCGGAGAGACGATCGCGGAGATTGACCGGATAGGTCTTGTTAGACTTGGTGGTGTGCTCGACCCAGAAGGCTTCAAGGGCAAGAACTTCAGCAATCCACTGCTGATATTGGAGGGGTGAGGGTGAGTTGAGTAGTTCGATCGAGTTGACGGGTTCGATCGTCACAACATACTCCGCTTGCTCCAGAATTTGCGTAGCTGCTGGCTCAGAGATGGGGACTTCCTCAACCTGATAGACGGGCATCTCGGCGGGAAGTTGAGCGGCGAGTCTTGCCTGGAAGCTGGCGGGATCGATCGCCTCGGTTAGCTCGAAGTCCACAATCTCGCCGGAACTGGTCACGCCCAAAGGCAACGCACTCGCTGGAATAATGCGCGGGTTGGGGTGAAAACCTCCAGTAAAAGTGATGGGCAAAGCAGCCCGACGAAGGGCCCGATCGAACAGCCGCATCAAGTCCAAGTGGCTCATTAGGGCCATCTCTCCGTGCTTGCCCAGACGCACCCGGAGGCGCTGCACCCGATTTTGGTTAGGGACAAACTGCCCAACAAACTCAGGAATCGGCGGCGGCGGAACGACGACATTGTGACCGAAATCTAATCCGCACACGCCGCAATGGGAGCAACCCTCAAAAGAGCAATCGGGAACCGTCGCCGCTTCCAGGGCCTTTTGCAAGTCCTCTTTGAGCCACTGCTTGTCAATGCCCGTATCGAGGTGATCCCAGGGGAGGGGCGCATCGTAGGCGAGGCTTTCGGCTTCCGGGGATTGGCAGACGTGACCCTCGCCATTTTCGACCTGGCGATATTTCAGGGTCAGGTCGGCCTCGGCGATCGCTTCTGTCCAAGCGGCGAAGGCGCGATCGAGGCTTTCCCACCAGGCATCCATGCCTGCGCCAAGCTGCCAGGCCCGGAGAACGACGGGAGCGAGACGACGATCGCCGCGCCCGACGAAATCCTCCATGGCCGAGATCCGAACATCGGTGAAGTTGATTTTCACGCCGCGACTGCCGCGAAATGCGTCCCTTAGCAGTGACTGTTTACGTTTAAACTCGCTGGTGGAAACTGAGTGCCATTGAAACGGCGTGTGGGGCTTGGGGGTGAAGTTGGAAATGGTGATGTTGAAATTGAGGAAGCGCTTGCCCGGAATGCGGCAGTCCCGTTGCAGCCAGCGCACAGTTTCGGCAATGCCCAGCACGTCTAGATCCGTCTCGCCAGGTAGTCCAATCATGAAGTAGAGCTTAATTTTGTCCCAGCCCTGCTCGGCGGCGGTGCGAACGCCGCGAAATAGTTCTTCGTTGGTCAGCCCTTTGTTAACGATATCTCGCAGGCGCTGAGTTCCGGCTTCAGGGGCAAAAGTCAGCCCACCTTGGCGGGTGCCACCCAGGATATTGGCGATGTTTTCGTCGAAGCGATCGACCCGTTGGCTGGGCAGCGACAGCGAAATGTTCTCGTCCTTCAGCCGATTTCTGATTTCCACACCCACAGCCGGCAGCGCCAGATAGTCAGAACAACTGAGGGACAGTAGGGAAAACTCGTTGTAGCCTGTGGCCCGCATTCCGGTTTCGATTGCGTCTACCACCGCCTCCGGTTCCACGTCTCGCGCTGGTCGGGTCAGCATTCCCGGTTGACAGAAGCGACAGCCCCGCGTGCAGCCTCGGCGGATTTCGATGGTTAAGCGATCGTGAACTGTCTCCACGTAGGGAACCAGTCCGATCGAGTAGGCAGGAATCGGGGTGGCAACGCGGCGGAGAATGCGAGGGGGCACGTCCGATCGGTTGGGATGCACCGAGCCATCGGCGGCCATGTCATAGAACTGCGGCACATATACCCCCGGAATCTGGGCTAGATCCAGCAGCAGCGATTCCCGACTCAACCCCGCCGCCTTGCTTTCCTCCAGCACTAGCCCGATTTCCGGCAGCAGTTCTTCTCCATCCCCCAACGCAATGAAGTCGAAGAAGTCTGCGTAGGGTTCGGGGTTGGAAGTTGCCGTTTGTCCTCCTGCAAAGATGAGGGGATGGGTGGATGTCAACCGATCGCGCCAAGTCAACGGAATCCCAGCCAGATCCAGCATTTCTAAGATGTTTGTCGCGCCGAGTTCGTAGCTGAGGCTGAAGCCGAGGATGTCAAAGTCCATCAAGGAACGGCGGGACTCAACCGCAAATAGGGGAGTCTCGGTAGCGCGGAGCTTGGCGGCTAGATCGGGGGCAGGCAGATAAGCCCGATCGCACAACTGCCGGGGCTGCGCGTTCAGGATGCTGTAGAGAATGATGTGCCCCAGGTTGGAAGCACCTACTTCATAGACTTCGGGATAGGTCAGGGCCCAGCGCACCGTCGCTGCTTCCCACGGTTTGCGAACTGCGCCTAACTCGTTGCCCAAGTAGCGGGCGGGCTTGAGAATTTCGGGGGTGAGCAATGATTCAACAGCAACGGCCACAGCGTAACTCCTGACGATCGTTCCGTCATATCAATCTGCATTGCTCAGTATAGTCAATGCGTATAGTCAACGCGCGTCTAGTGGAGGTTGCCATAACTCACCCCGGAGCTGCGATCGCCCCCGCCGTTGGAAACAAAGCTTGAAGCGCTTTCTCTAGGGTTTCCGCCATCACAATTCGGTTTTCGTAGGCGGCAACGACTCTAACTAGGGTAGGAATGCTGTTTTGTTCAGCCTCCAGGTACAGGGGTTCCACATAGAGCAGTGACTGGGCGATCGGGATCACCAGCAAGTTGCCCTGGATGGCCCGCGAACCTTGACGATTCCACAGCGAGATCTGCTGCGAGATCACCGGATCTTGGTTGATGCGCGCCTCGATCTGCTCTGTGCCAAACACTAACTGCTGCTTGGGAAACAGGTACAGCAGCGACTTTCCGTAGTTCTCGCCGTCCGATCGCGAGGCCAACCAGGCAGTCAAGTTAGTGCGCTGATTAGGGGTGAAGGGCAGCAGCAGCACAAACTCTTCGCTGGTGGCCGTGGGCAGCTTCATGATTAAGTAGTACGGCTCCACGGGTTGAGGCTGGTTGCCGTAAATTTCTTTGGGAATCTGCCACTGATCCTCGCGGTTATAGAACACCTGAGCATCGGTCATGTGGTACGCCATTAACTGGGCGGACTGGATCTGAAACAGGTCGATCGGGTAGCGCAGGTGACTTCGCAACGCCTCTGGCATGGCAGCGATCGGCTGAAACAGCGTTGGAAAGATCGCCTGCCAGGTTCGCAAAATTGGGTCTTTGGCATCTGCAACATAGAAGCTGACCGAGCCGTTGTAGGCATCAACGACTGCCTTAACCGAGTTGCGGACGTAGTTGACGCGGCGACCCGCTAACTCCCCCGGAGCCGAGTAGGGGTAGTGATCGCTGGTGGTGTAGGCATCGACAATCCAGAACAGGGAAGAAGAGCCGACCTTTGCCGCCACCAGGTAGGGATCGTGGTCGAACTGGAGGAATGGGGCGATCGCCTGCACCCGTTGCTGGATCGTGCGGCGGAACAGGAGCCGAGTCTGGGGCGTAAAGCTACGGGTGAACACTATCTGCCAATCGTGGAGCGATCGAGCCAGCAAGCAGCGCTTCCAGAAGGAGTCGATCGCCACACCTCCCGCGCCATCGTAGGTGTTGTAGACGTTCTCATTGCCTCTGGGATAGTCCAACTCCTTGACTTGAGTGTTCGTTAGGACGTAGGTACTGGTTCCCTCGCCGTAGTAGATGCGGGGGCTTTGGGTGGGAATGCTGGCCCGCAGACGATCGCTGGAAGTCACCAAATCGCCTTCTGGGGTTGCGCCCGTGCCAATGTCCCGCACAAAGTAGTCGGGGAGTCCACCAGAGGCGACTTTATTCACTGGACTGAGGGTGAAGCCGTAGCCGTGGGTGTAGACCAAATGCTCGTTCTCCCAGGTTTGGGCGGCGGCAGGAACGGCACTGTAGTCCAGTTCCCGCGCCGCGATTAGAACTTGCTGTTTCTCAAGCCGGTTCTGAGCAGAGGGAGCCTCGATCGACAAGGTGTAGCGATCGATGTCGGCATCCAGAAATTTGTAGTAGGGGCGAATTTGCTGGAGTTGGCGATTGGCTTGCAGCAGGGGGCGTGTGTCCCAGAGACGAATGTTGCGGATCGTCAGGTTGTTCTTTTGCAGGTCGGCGGCGGTGAGGGTGTTGGTGGGGTTGAAGGTTTCCACGTCAATGTTTTCCAGATCAAAGGCTTCTCTGGTCAGCCCAACATGGTGACGGATGTAGGGCTTTTCTCGCGCTAGTTCGGTGGGCAGCACGATTAGCTGCTGCACGATCGCGGGCAGGACAACGAGCGCGATCGTCGCCACTGCTAGGTAGGCCAGTCCCAGTCTCAGGAATCCCGGAACCAACTGACGCGCAGGCATTTTGGACTTAAATCTTGCTTGCCCCAGCAGCCAAAGCCCGATCGCCGCAGCTAGGACGCTCAAGCCCGTGTAGGCAGGCAGTTCAATCGTCACATCCGTAAAGCTGGCTCCGTAGACGACTCGTTGGGGCGAGAACAGCAATTCGTAGCGGCTGATCCAGTTGCTCAGGGCGATCGCCAGCATCCCGCCCCCGCCCAAAGCGCTGAGATGCCGCACCTGGAACGGAGTGAAGCCCAGAAATCGCCCCTGACTGAGGCTGTTTTCCGCCAGCAAATACACCAGCGCCACAGACAGCGAACTAACCAGCAGCAAGCCCAGCAGCCAAAATTTCAGCAGCTCCCAGACGGGCAGCGAGAACACATACAATCCAATGTCCACGCCCAAGAGGGGATCGCGTTTGGCAAACGGGCCGCCGTAGATTCCTTGCAGAATTCGCCCCCAGTTGGCCGAGGAAATCACCCCAAACCCTAAACTGAGCGTCACTGCGATCGTCCGCAGCAGCAGCTTGGGATAGATCAACAGGGCGATCGCCCCTGCCAGCGCCACGCTAAGCAGGTATATTGGCGGCAACTTAGCCCCCGCCTGACTGCGCCACCCGTCCGGGGTCAACTGGGGCACATCCAACGGGGTCGCATTCCAGAATTGCGCCACGATTTGACCGTAGTGCAGCAGCAGCCAGCCGAGGAGGAGCGAGAGGGTGAGGCTGAGCGGGAGAAGGAGGGTGAGGGGAAGGTGTTTTGAGTTTTGAGTTTTGGGTAGCGCGGTTACGCTAGGAAGTTCTGAGCTTCGGTAGGCGATCGCGAGGTTGCCCAGCAGGAAAAGAGCGCTGAGGAGAGTCACGATCGCAGCAAGGGTCGATCGTGTCCAAAACTGCCGCCAAAACTCAGGCAGATAGCCGACTTCCTGAAACCAAAGACTTTCGGCAAAAAGCTGGCTGAGGCAGCCTGATAGCACCCAGATCCCTAACAGTGCGGTTAGGGCTTGCAAAACGGTTTTTCGTGGCGCGATCGGTTTGCGGTGCATTCCCAGTTCTCCAGTTCTCTCGCCAATTATGCCAGGAGGAAGTGGGGGGATGGAGAGGTGGGGAAGAGTTGCAAAAGGTGGGTCGATCGTGATTCACTCGATCGCCAACTCATCAAAACTTGTCAGTTTCCCAGGACGACTACTGGCGCGACCCTTCTGAACAAGATTGCTAATCAAAGCTAAGGGTAGATACTCGGAAACTTTCTGTATATCCACCCAAATCAGAGAGATACACGGAAACTTTCCATATAATCATCAGTAGTTAGGCTGAAATTTGTTCTAAATACAGCTAGGGTTCACAGAGAAGCCCTGAAGGATCACAGAATGCAAA
>DATNQR010000052.1:0-3537 GCA_036703905.1 Thermosynechococcaceae cyanobacterium | reverse complement strand
AGTTCAGGGCAAGCACACTCTGGTAGCTAAGCTTAAGGTCAAGGATTCTTTTGGGGTCGGGACAATGGAAGTACCGCTCTCGGAAATCGAGGAAATTGTGACCTACGATCCGAAGACGGGAGCTAAAGAGCAATTCATTGAATATCATTACTCGGAGACTCAGAAAGTAGTTCGCACCCAGTGGACAGATCGCCGCAAGGTTTACAGCGGTAAATCCAAACAGATGCGACCCTATTGGTGGAGCGATACTGGAGGTTGGCACTGCGGCAAAGGTGAGCAGCCCTGGACTCTGTATCGTCATGAGGAAGCCATACAAGCCATACAGTCTCGCGGAATTGTGTTTGCTGCCGCTGGTGAGCAAGCTGTTGAATCCCTGCGAGGTATCGGCTTAACAGTCACCTGCAACCAGGGGGGAGAGGGTGGATTTCAGCAGATAGCAGGTACACTCCATGAAGCATTCCAGTGGGCTAATACTTTAGCTGAAGTTGACGAGGAAATAGACCAAGACTTAGCTAAAGAAGGGTTGTTGCCTCCAGATAATCCGGGGCTTAAGCCGCTGCTGGTCATTTGGGCAGATAATGATGAGATAGGGCACCGCAGTGCAGAGGCATTGCTCAAAGCCTGCTATCAAAACAAAGTAACAGCGATAGCGATAGACCCGTTACTGCTGTGGTCTGACATGCCTGAAAAGGGAGACGCGAAAGAGTGGGTAGATCATTGTAAAGCCTCCGGTATCTCGAATGAGCAGATGTACCGGATGCTGGAGAATGTTATTGACCAAGCAATCGACCAACAAGAGGAAGAGGCACAGTATCGCTGGCAGCGGGACGCCTGGAAAGCCCCTACATCCTACCGAAGTGAAATCGGCGAGTGGATAACAGTCGGGAAAGGAGAAGAGGCTAAGCGCGTCTGGCAACCTTTGTGTAACTTTGATTTTGTCGTAGAGCGAGAAGTCAAAGACGACTTTGGCGGTGCTTTGGTGTTGCAGGTGAAGCGCTCATTTGAGAACCATCAAGCACGGATATTTCTAAATTCTACTGATTACACTAAGCCTGACGCCTTCACTGATGCAGTTAAGAAAGCGTTAGGCGTCGGTGTTGTCTGCAACCTGACCAAAACTCAATTAGGCGCTCTAATTAATGTCAGGCTGCACGAATACCGCACGACTCGTCACGGTAAGCTCTTCAAGCGGATTGACTGCTACGGGCAGCAGGCAGATGGTACCTGGGTATTTCGCGATCGCCAGTACACCAAAGACGGCTCTCCCACTAACGAGAATGAGTCGGGATGGGTCTTTAACCCGTCACTGGGCAAAGATGACTTTATCCCCTGTCCCGAACTTGCTCCCGAAGACCCAGAGGCACTCAAGCGCCTTGTAGACGCCTCTCGTCAGTTTTTTGGGTCTAAAAATATCAACCAAGTTCTGCTCACGATGGGCTGGGTCGTAGCGGGACTGCACTCCCAAGAAATCTTCAGGCACGATAACTCATTTACCCTGGATAACTTGCACGGCGAACCGGGCAGCTGCAAAACTTTAACGGCTGAAACTGCCTTGAGCTTGGTCGGTACCAACTGGCCTCAAGCGGGGATGCTAGCGCGAGTTAGCACGTCTGCTCTATACGAACATGGGTCTCGCACTGGTTCACTGCCTTTTGTCTGGGATGACCCAGAGCGGAATCCAGAGAATGAGGAGCTAGCAAAATCTTGGTACAACTGGAAGCCTCGTAGGGTCAGAGGGAACGAGCAAACACCTCGTTCCCCAATGGGTATAACTTCCAATCACGTTTTTGGTGGAGACCAGGCAGCAGCATACACGCGCTTTGTCCGCACGCCCTTTGAACGGGCATCCTCCGGGAACAAAGAATTCTTCCAAGATCTCAAGGCAGCACAAGCTAAAGCGTCCGGTGCATTTCCCCAGTTGTTGAAGCTGGGTTATGCACCGGATGCGGTCGCCACCCTCGAACGAGAGTTACTATCCTATCTACCCTTAGCCCATGCCCGAATTGCTCAGAGTCTAGCAATTGTCACTTGGTACGCTCAGAAGGTCGTTGAGCTGACGGGCGGCACAGAAGATATTAAGCAATGGGTCATTCACTCTCTTTGCAAGGCGGAGAACGATGCTGATAGCGCTGGGGATTCGCTCCGGGACTTCTGTGAGAAAATCTCGGCTCTGGAATCAGAATCATTAATAGGCGAATGGAACTTCTTAAAGGGCAAAGAGTTTGTGGCTATCCACTATAGCAGTGTTTGGGCGTTGGTTGATGCTCGTTTCAAGCCTGCTACGTACAACCAAAAATCCCTCAAAAGCTTAATTCTCAAAGCAGGCGGTAACATTCGGTTCACGACGAAATTCGCCCAGTCCCGCGATCAACAGTTGGCATATGAAAGAGCGCTGCTTACCTCAGCCGATGGACTAGAGAAGCCTAAGAGGGTAGCTAAAGCAGCTTGGCTCATCCCAATACAATATTTTGAGCCAGATGGCAAGGAAAATCAATCGGGTAATCAGGTAATCAAGGGTAATCAAAATTTGATTACCACCTCAAGTCTAGATTCTACAAGCGTTTCATCCACCTGTAGTCAGGTAGGTAATCAGGTAATCAAAAAAAATGAATCTAATATTGATTTAATTGACTCCAAAAGCTCTGAAGTCCCAAACTCAACAGAGAAAGCAGAGGCACAAAATAATGATTACTCTGATTACCTGATTACTGAAGATGCTGAAACGGAATTCAATCAAGGGGTTGAGCCGGTAATCAACAATCAGCAAAATCTGATTACCGAAGTGATTACCGAAACTGCCACTTCACAGCTTAAGGCGATTACTACTGAGCCGGAGGTAGTGGATGCTACCCCCAACCTTTTCCCGCTACCACAAAAACCGAGCGTCGAGGTAGCGGGTAGCACAGCAGCAAAAGACGCGATCGCACCTGCCAGCCCCATCCAGGACGCGCTAGAAGCTACGGAAGCGACCCACCAAGTGAAAACACCCCAGGGCACCGTAGCGAAGCCACCAGTCGTAGTTCTCACACCGGAAGAGAAGAAGCAGTTACCCGATGTTCAATCAAGGCTGGCAGCAGGCATTTTGTGGAAAGAGGGCGAACTTAGCGACGGCGAAATGAGAAAGCGCTTAGTGGATCTCAAGAAAGAAGCAGGCGATCGCCTGTATAATGCCGCAGTCGAAAAACTGACCGAGGAAGATCGAGCCGTCCTGGGAAAATTGCGGCGAACCAGGTAGTCGCAACTGGGTGCGGGGGTGCATCTTTGGTGTTGGCAATTTCTGGTGTATGTGCCAGTTTGCCAGTCGCCGCTGCCCCCTGCTGTTGTGGCAGTTTGGTCATCGCTAACTTGCACTGTGGCAGCTGCGCTCCAACTTGGCTTCATATTCCTCAAGCCATCTCTGGTTCAGGGGGCGACCAAGCCGCTACAGCGGCTGGTCTATAAGGCTTATGGCTCTCAAGCCTCGTTGATAAAATGACTTTTTATTGGCAATAAGATTGAGCATTTCCTCTACCCATAACTGGCACTCATGAAAACCAA